>PTLL01000002.1 GCA_002938315.1 Alphaproteobacteria bacterium MarineAlpha3_Bin2
GATCGGCTTTTGGCGGCGTTGAAACGAGACAACGCCGAGATGGCGTGTGCGGCATCCAATGGCCGAACCCATCCGGTGTTCGGGTTATGGCCGGTGGCGTTGGCGGGCGAGCTTCGTCGCGCCATGGAAGAGGAAGACATGCGCAAGATCGACCGGTGGACGGCGCGTTACAATTTAATCGAGGTGGACTTTTCGGCGCTGCCGTTCGATCCTTTCTTCAACATCAACGATACGGACAACCTGGCCGAGGCCGAACGCCTGCTGGCCGACGGTGAAAGAGGAGCCGCATGAACGCCGAAGACAGCATCCCGGTTGGCATCGTCGTCGAGCGGCGCGAGATCGACAACCCGTGGCAGGACTATATCTTTGCGCCGGTGGCCATCATTCCGGGGGCGCCGCCCATGGAAACCATGGACGAGTGGAAGGAACTCCAGCACGGCGACGGCTGGATCCACTACCATGCCGGGACCCTGGACCTGAAATTGTTAAGCGCTGAAACAGACGGCTACCGCACCAATCTTTCGAACCCGCAGCCCTATGTTTATATCGTGATGACTCCGGGCGAGGAAGCCGATGAACCCGAAATCGTGCCGTTTATTGTCACCGCCAGCCCCCACGAGGCCGAAGGCTACACGGAAGACTCCGAACAGATCGTCGAAGGCGTGCCGATGCCGCCTGAAATGGTCGCCTGGGTGAGAGAATTCATCGTAAAGAATCATGTCGAAGAGCCGTTCAAGAAACGCAAGCGCAAGGCTTATGATCCAAAAAAAGACGGTTTTCGGGGCGCCAAAGGACCACTCCAATGAACGAAGATTCGAAAAGCAGGCCCGAGGGAAGACTGGGGCGCTGGTCCCGCCGCAAGAGCGGGCAAGAACCGGAACCCGAGGAAAAGCCCCAGCGTAGCAATAAAGGAAGTAATGAGGAGGCGATCAAAAAACAGCGCGGCAGCGCGGCGCCTGTGGCGGTTCGCCGGGTTGCCCCCCTGCTGCCGCCGCTGGCCGAACCGGAGGAAGGAGAAATACAGATGGAAGCGGCGCCGCCTGGGGCGCAGGCCCTGAAGATCCAGTTGGAAGCCGAACAGGCGGCAAGGGAGGAAGAGGAGGCAGAGGAAGATCGGGAATTGACCCCCGAGGAGGAAGACGCGGTCAAGGACCTGCCGCCCATCGACAGCCTGAATAAGGATGCCGACTTCAAGCCCTTCTTTGCCGAAAATGTGCCCGAGTTCTTGAAGCGCCAAGCCTACAAGGTGCTGTGGCGGAGCAATCCGTTCTTCAATTTGCGCGACGGCCTCGATGATTACGACGAGGACTTCAGCCTCGCCAAGTTGGTCGGGAACGTAATCAGCGAGGCCAAGGGCGCGTCCAAGTCCGGCCAAGACCGTGCCGACGACAAAACCGCTAAGACCGTTGATGCTGACGGGACCCCCGACGGCGAGGACGACGCCGTCGGCGACGGCGAGGATGAAGAGATAACCGAAGCCTCTGATGACACCTCCGACGAAGCCCCGAGAGAACCTCGCAAAAGCGACGTCCGCCCCCCCGAAGACGCGGTTTAGGCATAGTTCAAGCGGCTTTCCGGCCTTTACGCGGATTCTCGTCAAACACCCTAAATTCGAACAATTCCGCCAGCTCCTTCTTCGCCGATAGGGGCAATATTTGTAGGGATTTAGCGCCTTAAAATACACACGAATTTGTGCATATGATTTCTTCGAATTATTTGATGAAACCCGTTGACTTGAGGCTTCAAAAGGCTGGATACTGTTAGTGCGTTTAATGCTTGGCGTGGTTTATCAGGAATCTTTGGTATATCAGTAGACTAAGCGGCGTATAGGGAGAACACCCCACCGGGCCGACAGGACTTGGAGGGGCAATAAAAGAGGGGATACCAAGTGGAGGCGACCCATTCCATGGGGAGGAGTGGAGAAGACGTTCCAGAGGGGACAAATTCTCCTTCTCACAACGAAAAAACCGGTGAGCTCGCCATTCCCGAAGAGGATAGGCAGCGCGCGAACCTTTATGGCCTGTTGGCACGGGTGCTGGCGGAGCCGATGGGCGACGAGACTTTGGAGGTCGTTCGCGCTCTCGAAGGGCAAAGCGACGAAAACGAACTCGGCGCCGCTTTCGCGACCCTCGGCACCGTCGCCGTCAGGACCCCCCGGGGGGTCGCCGAGGAGGAGTTCTCTGCCCTGTTTTACGGCGATGGCTCGGGCGGCGAAATCCTGCCCTACGCCTCCTATTATTTGACTGGGTTCCTGCTTGAAAAGCCGCTCGCGAAATTGCGCGGCGACATGGCGGTGCTCGGCATTAAGAATTCCGGCATTTCCAAGGAGCCAGAAGACCATATCGCATACCTTTGTGAAATAATGCATGGGTTGATTACCGGCGCGTTCAACGAGCCCGCCTCCCTGGAAACCCAGCAAAAGTTTTTCGAAACCCACATGGCGCCGTGGGTGGGGCGGTTCTTCTCAGAACTTGAAGGCGCCGAATCCGCTTCGTTGTATATGCCGGTCGGAACTATTGGCAGGCTATTCATGGCCATTGAGGCCAAAGCGTTCGAAATGGCGGCCTGACTTAGCCGTAAAGACGACCGGCTAATCGATTGAATCGCCATCTGGTGAACCAATTGTGGAAACAAACAAGGAGAGGCAAATGACAAAAATCAAAAAATCACGCCGTGACTTCTTAAAGGCTGCCGGTATCACCGGTGGTGCCGCCGGTGTGGCGGCGGTGGCCTTGGCGTCGAAGCCAGTAAAGGCGGCGGTTCCTGAAAGCGGGAAAAGTTCCGGCTATCAGGAAACCGAGCATGTGAAGAAGTACTATGAACTGGCAAGGTTTTAACCTAACCAAATAGGGAGACATCTAATGCTCACTAAAACGAGCAACGGGGTGGCGAATGGCCCCCGTTTAAAGAAGGCACTGGCCGGTGTGATCGGTGGTTCTATGGACCGCCGTGCATTCCTGAAGCGCTCAGGGGTGACAGCCGGTGGTGTCGCGCTCGCTTCGGTCCTGCCCACGGGCATGGCCAAGGAGGCGAAGGCGCAAACCGCTAAGCAGCTCAAACAGATCAAGTCGGTCTGTACCCACTGCGCCGTAGGCTGCTCGGTGATTGCCGAAGTCGACAACGGCGTCTGGATTGGCCAGGAGCCGGGTTTCGACAGCCCCTTGAACCTTGGCGCACATTGCGCGAAGGGTGCGACGGTTCGCGACTTTGCCCACGGCGACCGCCGTCTTAAGTATCCGATGAAGCAGGTTGGCGGCAAGTGGGTCAAACTTTCGTGGGATCAGGCGATCAACGAGATTGGCGATAAGTTGCTGGAGATTCGCAAGGCCTCCGGTCCCGACGCCACCTACTGGCTCGGTTCGGCGAAGTTCTCGAACGAGCAGGCCTACTTGTTCCGGAAATTCTACGCCTTCTGGGGCTCCAACAACGGCGATCACCAGGCACGTATCTGCCACTCGACCACGGTCGCCGGTGTGGCCAACACCTGGGGCTACGGCGCCATGACCAACTCAATGCCCGACATGCACAACTCGCGTTCGATCTTTATGATCGGCTCCAACGCGTCGGAAGCGCATCCGGTGGCCATGCAGCACATCTTGAAGGCCAAGGAACAGAACAACGCGGCCTTGATCGTCTGTGATCCGCGGTTCACGCGAACGGCGGCTCACGCCGACGAATACGTGCGGTTGCGTCCGGGCACCGACGTGGCGTTGATCTGGGGCATCCTCTGGCACGTGTTCGAGAACGGCTGGGAAGACAAGCAGTTCATCAAACAGCGCGTCTACGGCATGGAGCAGATCAAGACCGAAGTGAAGCGTTGGAATCCGAAAGAGACTGAGCTCGTCACCGGTGTTCCAGGTTCGCAACTGCGGCGCGTCGCCAAGACGTTGGCCAACAACCGCCCTGGCACCATCATCTGGTGCATGGGTGGCACTCAGCACACGACCGGCAACAACAACACGCGCGCGTACTGCGTCATGCAGTTGGCCCTTGGCAACATGGGCGTGGCCGGCGGCGGCGCCAACATCTTCCGCGGCCACGACAACGTCCAGGGTGCGACCGACATGTGCATCCTGTCCCACTCGCTGCCCGGCTACTACGGCCTGAAGACCGGCTCGTGGAAGCACTGGGCCCGTGTTTGGGACGTCGATTACAACTATCTCCTGAAGCGCTTCAAGTCGAAAAAGCTGATGGAGACGAAAGGCTATCCGGTGTCCCGCTGGATCGATGGTGTTCTGTTACCCAAGAAAGATATCGCCCTGCAAGACACCAACACCCGGGCGATGGTGTTCTGGGGACATGCACCCAACTCGCAAACCCGTTTGAAGGAGATGCGGACGGCCCTGGAGAAATTGGACCTGCTGTTGATCATCGACCCGCATCCGAACCTTGCTTCGGTGCTTTCCAACCGCAAGGACGGGACCTACCTGCTTCCGGCGGCGACCCAGTTCGAGACCTATGGTTCCGTGACTGCGTCAAACCGTAACCTGCAGTGGCGCGACAAGGTGTTCGATCCCTACTTCGAGGCAAAGCCGGATCAGGACATCATGTACCTGCTGGCCAAGAAGCTAGGCATGGCGAAGCAGATGTTCAAAAACATCAAGGTCAACGGGGAAGCTCCGTTGGTCGAGGATCTGACTCGCGAATTTAACAGGGGCATGTGGACCATCGGCTACACCGGCCAGTCGCCGGAACGGCTGAAGATGCACATGAAGTACCAGCATACATTCGACAGGACCTCGCTTCGGGCCAAGGGTGGCCCCGCCGACGGCGAGTTCTACGGCCTGCCGTGGCCGTGCTGGGGGAATCCCGAGATGAAGCACCCAGGAACGCAAGTCCTTTACGACACCTCAATGCCGGTGGCCGAGGGCGGGCTTTGCTTCCGCGCCCGGTTCGGCGTCCAACGCAACGGCGTAAACCTGCTTGCCGAGGGCTCTTATCCGGTCGGCTCCGAGATCAAGGACGGCTATCCCCAGTTCGACATGAAAGTGCTGAAGAAGCTGGGCTGGGACAAGGACCTGACGGCCAAGGAGTTGGCGTCTATTGCCAAGGTCGCCGGCGACAAGACCAACTGGAAGACCGATCTTTCCGGTGGTATACAACGTGTCGCCATCAAGCACGGTTGTGCGCCCTTCGGCAATGCCAAGGCGCGGGCGGTCGTGTGGACGTTCCCGGATCCGGTGCCCTTGCACCGAGAACCGCTCTACACGCCTAGGCGTGACCTGATAGCGAAGTACAGGACCTACGACGACTTCAAGTCAAGCGGCAAGACCTACCGTTTGCCGGTCAAGTACTGGTCGATTCAGAAGAACGACTACTCCAAGAAGTTCCCGACGATCCTTACGCAAGGACGTCTGGTGGAGTATCAGGGCGGCGGTGACGAAACCCGGTCCAACCCGTGGCTGGCCGAGCTGCAGCAAGACATGTTCTGCGAGGTCAATCCCGTGGATGCCAATAACTCCGGCATCCGTGACGGCCAAGACATGTGGATCCACTCTCCGGAAGGCGCCAAGGTGTTTGCCAAGGCGCTGGTGACAGAACGAGTCGCATCGGGCGTGGTCTTCATGCCGTTCCACTTCGGTGGAAGTTGGGAAGGCAAGAGCCTTCGCGACAAGTATCCGGCAGGGACCGATCCGTACGTCCTCGGTGATTCGTCAAACGCTTGTGGCACCTACGGCTATGACTCTGTAACGCAGATGCAGGAAACGAAAGTGACCCTGTGTCGGATTGAAGCAGCATAAGGTAAGGAGATAAAGCTATGGCACGAATGAAGTTCCTATGTGACGCCGAACGCTGCATCGAATGCGAGGCATGCGTCACGGCGTGTAAAAACGAGCACGAGGTGCCCTGGGGCATCAACCGGCGCCGGGTGGTTACCCTCAACGACGGCAAACCCGGCGAAAGGTCCATCTCGGTGGCCTGCATGCACTGCTCTGATGCGCCGTGCATTGCGGTCTGTCCCGTGGACTGCATCTACCAGACCGAAGAAGGCGTGGTCCTGCATTCCAAGGACCTCTGCATTGGCTGTGGGTATTGTTTCTTCGCGTGTCCCTTCGGGGCACCGCAATTCCCGCAGGCTGGAAACTACGGCAGCCGTGGAAAGATGGACAAGTGCACTTTCTGTGCAGGTGGTCCGGATGATGACAACTCGGCTGCGGAGTTCCAGAAGTACGGCCGCAACCGTCTCGCGGAAGGCAAGTTACCTTTGTGCGCCGAGATGTGCTCGACCAAGGCACTCTTGGGCGGCGATGGCAACATAATTGCCGATATCTACCGTGAACGGGTTGTCGCCCGTGGCTTCGGTTCCGGTGCTTGGGGTTGGGGAACGGCCTATCAATTGAAGGCTGGTTCCTGATCCTCGGTAGGCAAATCTGAAGTTGGCGGCGTCGCTAAGAGAAAAGCGGCGCCGCCTCCTTCGGCTGCCTTTCCGGGGTTAACCAAGCGGGGGACATTATTTCATGACGAGCGCAAGAATTTTCACGGTCTTTGGCGCGGTGGCGGTTTTGGCTGTGGTGTTGGCCGGATGCCGGGCCGAAGAACAAGGCCGGATTACGCAATATCAGCCGGGGGTCTACCTCGGCAAAATGGATACCCAACTGAGCCAGGCCCAGTTGCGCCAATTACGCCTGCGCAACACCCGGCAGAGGTCCGCCGTTTACCATTCCGGCGGTGGGGGGCGGAAATCTGATGTCCGCATGCCGTCGGGCGCACGCACAAGCAAACAAGGCAATCCCCTATAGGGCCCAGGTTCTTGTGGGCTTTCGGGGGCTTATTATTGAACAATCGAGACAGGGATTAGTTATATGACTTGGTCAACACTCCGTCACTTCCTGGCCGTTACCGGGTTGGCTATGGCTGTCATTTATGCGTCGGCAGTGGGGCTTACCGGCTCCATGGTACTGGATGCGCCGGCCGCCGCGCAAAGCAAGGGTGCCGTGCCGGGCAACTTCTCGGGGAACATCAGCGACGCGGAATTATGGCGGGCCGTCCGCAAGGGGATTAAAGGCAGGTCCAGCGTGAAGGACCCCATGGCAGCCACCTTGGTTCAATCAGAAGGCGACAGTTGGCGGGCGTTTAAAAACGGCCCGTTGGCGCAGTTCGGCGGCTGGTCGTTGGCGGCAATCCTGGTAATTTTGGTGATCTTCCGGTTGGTCCGCGGCCAGATCAAGATCGAATCCGGGTTGTCCGGGCAAACAGTCGAACGCTTCAACGCGGTGGAACGCGCCACCCATTGGCTGACGGCTTCCAGCTTTGTCGTTTTGGCGCTCAGCGGCCTCAACGTCATGTACGGTAAATATGTCCTGTTGCCGATTTTGGGACCGGGCGCCTTCGCGTCGCTGACCTATTACGGTAAGCTCGCCCACAATTACCTTGGCTTCGCCTTCATGGTCGGGGTCGCCTTGATGTTCGTTATGTGGGTGCGCCATAACATAATCGACGGCACCGACCTAAAATGGGTCGCCAGCGGCGGCGGTTTTGTAGGCAAAGGCAACCATCCGCCGGCCAAGCGGTTCAATTTCGGCCAAAAGTGCATATTTTGGGTGGTCGTACTCGGCGGCTTGACGGTTTCGATTTCGGGGTTGGCGCTGCTGTTCCCGTTTGAAATCACGCCTTGGGCCAAGACCTTCGCCGTCCTCAACATTTTCGGGTTCGGCTTGCCGACGGAACTGACGCCGTTGATGGAAACACAGTTATCGGTGTTATGGCATTCGGGAGTATCGATGGCCATGATCGCGGTGATCATCGCGCATATCTACATCGGCACGCCGCTGGGCATGGAAGGCGCCATCGACGCCGTTGCCTCGGGGCAGGTTGATGTCAATTGGGTCCAGGAACATCACAGCCTTTGGGCCGAGGAAGTTGGAGTATCAGGTTCACATTCGGAAGGGGGGGAGCAACCGGCGGAATAACGTCCCGTTCGGTTTTTCCAAGAAGCGACAAGGGCGGTTCCCTTTAAAAGGGGCCGCCCTTGTTGTTTGTGGAGGCTAAAGCCGGGTGCTGGAAGTGGAGAACTTCTGGCCGCTGGTCATCTCGGTGCCGGTTAAGACGGTGCCGGCGACAATGGCGATAACAACGGCGGCAATGGACCCGATCCAAAAAGATTTCATACCTGCATTCCTCCCAAGATGTGTCCCATAGAACTGAACTGAAACGATTTTAAAGCAATCGGACAGGGTTGCAACCATCTAGCGTGGGGGTATGGTTGTTGGCGGTAATTATTGGGGGATGCCATGTCTGATCAGGAAGTCACGAAACCCGGCGACACGCATCAGGTATTCTTGGATATGTTGGAGGAATCGGGCTTTTTCCAGCAGATCAGTGCCCTGGAAGAAAGCCTTCAGGTTATTGCCGGTGAACTTAAAAGCTTCGGCGTAAACGCCGACGAACGCCGCACCGAATACGAAAGCCTGGCGGCTCATGTCCTGGCCTGTGAATCTATTCTGGCGGTGTTATTGAAATCTTATCCGGTTTCCGTTGACGACCTGAAGGCCGAAGTCAAGGACAGGACGGCAGCCATGTCGTGCATCGAAGACGGCAGCCCCACGGTCCATGCCCTAGCCATGGATGTGTTGGAAAAATCGAAGCGCTGATTATTCGGCGGCTTCGGCGTTGCCGGTGACGGCGGTGACGCGGACGGCACAGAACTTAAATTCCGGAATTTTACCGATGGGGTCCAATTTCGGGTTGGTCAACAGGTTGGCCGATGCCTCGGTAAAGCAGAACGGGATAAACACCATGCCGTCGGGCACGTCCCGGTCGGCGCGGACCTGAATATCAATTTCACCGCGCCGCGATTCCACCCGTGCCGTGTCACCGGGTTCAAGCCCAAGCGACGCCATCTGCTGGGGATGGATCGAGACGACGGCGACGGATTCCAGCGTGTTCAAGGTGGTGGCGCGGCGCGTCATGGCGCCGGTGTGCCAATGTTCCAACACCCGTCCCGTGGTCAACACCAAGGGGTAATCATCGTCGGGCAATTCATCGGGCGGCGTCACTTGCGCCGCGACCAGCTTGGCGCGTCCCGATTCCGTCGGGTATCCATCGCCGAAAATCACGTCGTGGCCGGGCTGATCGTCACCGTCACAGGGATAGGTGACGCTGTCTTCGCGCTCCAGCCGGTCCCAGGGGATTCCGTGAAGCGATTTCATGGTTAGGCGCATTTCATCGTATACGTCCTTCGGCCCGGTGTAAGACCAGTCCAGCCCTAGCCGGTTGGCAATTTCCTGAATGATCCACCAGTCCTGGCGGGCGTCGCCGGGCAGGTCCAGGGCCGGGCGGCCCATTTGCACCTGGCGGTTGGTGTTGGTGATGGTACCGGTTTTTTCCGGGAAGGCCGACGCCGGCAACACGACATCGGCAAACGCCGCCGTTTCGGTGAGGAAAAGATCTTGCACCACCAAGTGTTCCAATGCCGCCAAACCCTTTCTGGCATGACCGGAGTCCGGGTCCGACATCGCCGGGTTTTCGCCCATGATGTAAATGCCGCGGATGACGCCGGCGTGAACCTGATCCATGATCTCGACCACCGTCAGGCCCTTCTCTTGATCAAGGTCCTTGCCCCACAGGTCTTCGTAGACGCCCCGGATGTCGGCGTTTTCGACCGATTTGTAATCAGGATAGACAAAAGGGATCAGTCCGGCGTCGGATGCGCCCTGAACGTTGTTTTGGCCGCGCAGCGGGTGAAGACCGGTGCCGGCGCGCCCGACCTGGCCGGTAATCATTGAAAGGGCGATCAGGCAGCGCGCGTTGTCGGTGCCGTGGACGCTTTGGGAAATGCCCATGCCCCAGAAGATGATCGACCGCTCAGCCGTGGCATAGGTTCGCGCCACGGCACGGATGGTTTCGGCGTCGATGCCGCAAACATCGGCCATTTTCTCCGGCGGGAAAGCCTTAATGGACTCCTGCAGCGCCTCGTAGCCTTCCGTATAGCCCTGGATATATTGTTCGTCGGTTAGGCCCTCTTCGATGATGGTGTGGATGATTGCGTTCAACAGTGCCACATCGGTGCCGGGCTTGAATTGCAGGTGCTGGGTGGCGTGGCGGCTGAGGCCCTGGCGCCTAGGGTCGATGACGATCAGGGTCTTGCCCTGCTTGGCGGCGTTCTTGATGTAGGTGGCGGCGACCGGATGGTTCTGGGTCGGGCGGGCGCCGATGACGATGATGACATCGGCGTCAGCGGCGGCGGTAAAGGGCGCGCTCACCGCGCCCGAGTTGAGGCCTTCCATCAGGGCGGCGACGGAACTAGCGTGGCACAGCCGCGTGCAGTGATCGACGTTGTTGGTGCCGAAACCCTGGCGCACCAGTTTCTGCACCATATACGCTTCTTCGTTGGAGCCCTTGGCCGAGCCGAATCCGGCCATCGCCTTACCCCCGTCACGGTCTATGATGGTTTTCAGGCCTGCCGCCGCCAGGTCCAGGGCCTCTTCCCAACTGGCCTCGCGGAAGTGGGTGAGGGGGTCGGCAGGATCGATTGTTTCATCCGGGTTTTTGGCGGCGTCCTTCTTGCGGATCAACGGCTTGGTCAGACGGTGCGGATGGCTGACGTAATCGAACCCGAACCGTCCCTTGACGCAAAGCCGGTTTTGGTTGGCCGGGCCGTCGCGGCCTTCGACATAAAGGATTTCGCCTTCTTTGACGTGGAAGGTGACCTGGCAGCCGACCCCGCAATAGGGGCACAAGCTGTCGACCTGTTTGTCGGCGCCGCCGCCATAAATACCTTTTGCATCGACCAGGGTGGCCGGCATCAGCGCGCCGGTGGGGCATGCCTGTACGCATTCGCCGCACGCGACGCAGGTGCTTTCCCCCATTTTGTCGCCCATGTCGAAGACGATTTCAGCGCCGATGCCGCGTCCGGCCATGCCGATGACGTCGTTGACCTGGACCTCGCGACAGGCCCGAACACACAGATTGCAATGGATGCAGGCGTCCAGGTTGACCGCCATCGCCGGGTGGCTTGTGTCGGCGGCAACGGCTGGGCGGGCTGGAAAGCGGCTAGTTTCCACACCCATTTTGCCGGCCCAATTCCAAAATACCGAATCCGGGTCGTGGGCCTTGGCCGGTTCCGGCTGATCGGCCAGCAGCATCTCGAAAACCATGTCGCGGGCCGATTTTGCGCGGTCCGAATTGGTTCTAACAATCATTCCGTCGGCGGGCTCCCGGATGCAGGACGCCGCCAACACCCGTTCGCCTTCGATTTCGACCATGCAGGCGCGGCAGTTGCCGTCGGCCCGATAGCCAGGCTTGGGTAAATAACAAAGGTGCGGGATTTCCTCGCCCAGACGCTTCGCCGTCTGCCAGATAGTTTCTCCAGCTGCCGCTTCGACGTCTTTTCCATTCAGATTGAATTTTATGGTTTCACTCATCTTGGTTCCTCGAACCTGCTTACTTACAGATAATATCGTCTGGGAAATGTGCCAACACCATTTTTAATGGATTCGCTGCCGCCTGACCGAGCCCGCAAATCGAGGCATCGGACATGGCTTGGCTCAATTCCTGCAATAGCGCCTCATCCCACTCTTTTTCGGCCATTAATTTTACCGCTTTTTCGGTACCGACCCGGCATGGCGTGCATTGACCGCAGCTTTCGTCTTCGAAGAATCGCATCAGGTTCAAGGCCGCGTCCCTGGCGCTGTCCTGATCCGACAGCACCATCACTGCCGCCGAGCCGATGAAGCATCCATGTTCTTCCAGGGTGCCGAAATCCAAAGGGATGTCGGCCATGCTAGCCGGTAGAATGCCGCCCGAAGCCCCCCCCGGAAGGTATCCCTTGAAGGCGTGGCCGTCGGCCATGCCGCCGCAAAATTCGTCGATAAGTTCACGGGCCGTGATTCCGGCGGGGGCCAGTTTGACGCCCGGCTCGTTGATACGGCCTGAAACCGAAAAACTCCGCAGTCCCTGGCGTCCATTGCGGCCTTCCGATGAAAACCAGTCGGGACCGCGATCGACGAGGTCGCGAATCCAATACACCGTTTCGACATTTTGGACCAGGGTCGGGCGTCCGAACAAACCGACCTCGGCCACATAGGGCGGGCGATGGCGGGGCAGGCCGCGTTTGCCTTCGATACTTTCGATCATTGCCGATTCCTCGCCACAGATATAAGCCCCGGCGCCGCGCCTGAGGTGAATGGCAGTGCCTTCGGCTAATCCCGCCGCTTCAACCTTGGCGATTTCGACCAGCAACACATCGCGCAAGCCCGGATATTCGTCGCGCAGATAGATGTAAATTTCCTCGGCTTCGACCGCCCAGGCGGCGATCAACATGCCTTCCAGGAATCGGTGTGGGTCGGTCTCTAAATAAACCCGGTCCTTGAAGGTGCCCGGTTCGCCCTCGTCGGCGTTGACCGCCATCAACCGCGGGCCTTTGTAGCCACGGACAATTTTCCATTTCTGCCCGGTCGGGAACCCGGCGCCGCCGAGGCCACGAAGCCCCGATGCACCCAATATTTCAATGAGCTCGTCTGGCTGACGCTTGGCCTCATGACAATCCTTTAACAAGGCATAACCGCCGTCAGCAACATAGGCGTCGAAATTCGTATAGGCAGGGTTGTCCGGTTGGATTTGGCCGTTTTCGACCGCTGCGGTGACCTTATCCATATCGGCAGCGTTGATATGATAATGGCCTGCTTCTGCAACCGGTGCGGTCTCGCATCGGCCCATGCACGGGGCGGGCAAAATACGAATTTTGTCGCCCAGTTTTTCTTGCAATCCGGCCAACAGATCCTTCGCCCCCATCATTTCACAGGTCAGGCTGTCGCAAACACGGACCGTCAACGGAGGCGGCGGCGTTTCATCTTCGCGGACAACGTCAAAATGGGCATAAAACGTCGCCACCTCATAGACCTCGGTTTGGGCGAGGCCCATTTCGGCTGCCAGGGCGGCTAAATGGCGGGCAGAAAGGTGGCCATAATGGTCCTGGATCAGGTGCAGGTGCTCAATTAACAAATCACGGCGCCGGGGGCTTTCACCTAGCAGTGCACCTACCTCCTTGAGGGCTTCCGGTTCGACTTGGCGGCCCTTAGGGAAAAATGGGGATTGCCCGCCACCCATGGCATGGCCCCTTATTTTGCTTGTGTCTGTCGCTGACATAGGAAATTTGGGCTCCTGGGCATAAAAACATGAATAGTCGGCCCGTTCTTGGGATTATGTATACCACGATACCGTGGCCGCTATAAGCAAGGATTGAAGGGGATAACGGCCCTAAAAGTATAACGCAGGGTTAGAAACCGGGAAAGGATTTCGTTATCTTAAGAGTCAGCGGTCGGAAAAGGACATAAAGGGACACCCATGGGAGACGATCTTCACGTTGCCAAGCTTCTTTCATCCCGGCTTTGTCACGACCTTGTCGGACCCGTCGGCGCCGTAAATTCGGGGTTGGAGCTGTTGGGGGAGGGGTTCGATCAAGGCTCGGATGAAGATGGGCGCGCCCTGGCACTGGTTATCCGAAGCGCCGATGAGGCGCAACGGCGGCTGGCCTTTTTCCGTGCTGCCTTCGGCTTTGGCGCAGGGGCGAAGGGGCAAGCCACACTGGATGAGGCCGGGTCGCTGGCGGCGGGATTTGTGGAATACAGCAAGATTACACTGGACTGGCCTTCAGGCTATCCTGGGCCAGTCAAGCCCGATGTGGTCAAAGTCCTGCTCAATATGGTGCTCATGGCGATGGAATCGCTGCCCCGGGGCGGTGATGTCGGGGTTACCTTCGGCGACCTTGATGAAGGCTTAGGCATCGGCGTTACCGCATCCGGGGAAACAGCTGTCCTTCGCGACGATCTCCGCGAGGCCTTGGCGGAAGGGGAAAAAGACGTTGGGGGGGAGATCGGAGCGCTGTCTGCACGCAACATTCACGCCTATTTTGCCCAATGCATGGCCCGTAAAATAGGCGGCCTGATCGAACATTCCGAGGGCCAAACCGGCGATATTCAGTTTGCGGTAATATTTCCCGAATCCTCAAATTGATTATTTGTAGCAAACAATCGAAACATTTCGACACATTCGGGATACTTAATATTCGATAGACTGCTTGGACGATTTAACAAATACCTAGGCAATCATTGAATGACACTTCCCGTGCCCTGCGCCATTTCCATTCATACGTCCGCTTCCCTGGAATTGCGGAATACCGCTAGGCGCGCGGGAAAACCCAACCCCTTTAGGATCCCCTCGGGGAGAATCGACCCGGGATACCAAAGCCATGGTTCTGGACAACATCGCCGGCCTCATGCCTAAAGACGGAACACTGTTCCTCGGCGGCGCAGAAACCGTTTTGGGTATTTCCGAAATATTTAGGCCGGTCCCGGAACAACGCGGCGTCTATGGCCTTGTTACCGACTAAGCCTTGGCGGCTGCCTTTTGGCTGTCTCCGTCGGGGTCTCTGAGCACGTAGCCCCGTCCCCAGACCGTTTCAATGTAGGAATCACCACCGGTGGCGGTTGATAACTTCTTCCTGAGTTTGCAGATGAAAACGTCGATAATTTTCAATTCCGGCTCGTCCATGCCGCCGTACAGGTGATTTAAGAACATTTCCTTGGTCAGTGTCGTCCCCTTACGCAGGCTTAAAAGCTCCAGAATCCCATATTCCTTGCCTGTCAGGTGGATGGATTGGCCGCTCACTTCGGCGGTGTGTGCATCCAGATTTACGCTCAACAGGCCAGTGTCGATAACCGATTGAGAATGACCCGCCGAACGCCGGATGATGGCTTGGATTCTGGCCAGGAGTTCGGCCTTGTCAAAGGGCTTGGTCAGGTAGTCATCAGCGCCGGTTTTGAGGCCTTTAACCTTGCTACCGGCCTCATCCAACCCCGATAGGATTAATACCGGTGTTTCCACGCGGCTATCGCGCAGCCGGCGCAGGACTTCAAAGCCGTCCATGTCAGGCAGCATGATGTCCAAAAGGATAAGGTCGTAATCGTAAAGCTTTCCGATTTCCAACCCATCTTCGCCAAGATCCGTCGTATCGACAATCATGTCCGCCGATTCCAGCATCAGCTTAATGCTTTGCTGGGTAGTCAGGTCGTCTTCAACAAGAAGGATACGCATGGTCGAAAGGTCACCTTTGTTAAAGAATTCGTTAACCATATTCGGAGCTTGCTTCCGGTGCAAGGCGTCAACGGTGCCAGTTCCCATTTTTGTGAGAAAATAAGGGTTTGAGGCCAAATTTTAATAAACCTAAAACTGTCTGTTCTCATACTGGCGATGCCGGTTATCATTAAGAAGTGTGTCCGGTTGACGCTGTGCCGGTGACGACCCCAGCTAATGTTGCTCCCGGGGTCATAACGGTGCCCCCAACCGGTGCCGGGGGAAGGCCTGTGCCAGCCGCCATTACCGCTGTCGTTCCTGTTGCCGGTTGAAAGGCAGTAATGCGGATGGAAAACAACGCGCCTGGCTGAATAAGTGAGGTGGCGGGGCGGGTGCCGATTTGTGCCCCGGGTTGCGCGGTTGCCGGTATTCCCGAGGTCGCCGGACCGGGTCGGCCCTTCTGTACGGCGCCGGGAGAAGAGACCGTTGGTGCCTCTTATCCGGGTGCGGAAGACGGTTGCCCTTGGCCGGGGGCAGGCTTAGCGGCGATTGTCCCGGTTGGGCAGTTGCTCCTTGCGCTGACCCATCGGCGGCTGGCATTGCGGTGGGTGGTGAGGGCTTGAATAACGTGGCGGCGATGGTGGCGCCGATGGTCAGGTTGACAGCCGACGGCAATCTGGTCACCGGCCCGGATAGGTTGGGTGGGGTGGCGTTTCCAGTTACGACCGCTGGCGACGGCGCGCCGCTGCTTTTTCCGGCCGCAGACGGGATAAGCCCCAACGCGCGCAACGCCGTTTTTGGTGGCATTCCATAGATTGCCGTAATCAGAAACTGAAAGCTGCCGCCCTTGGCCTGCAACTGCAATTGCAAGGCGCCGTCTTTGGGTAGAGGAAACCCGGTTTGAATGGCGACCCGACCGTAGGCGGTGTCAATGAGGATTTTTCCCTTTGGTGCAGCGGCGGTGATCACCGCGTCCAGCCGGGCACCCAGGGCCAATTGCCGGGCCATTGCGTCCGGCGGATTGGTGATGGTCAGTTTTGATTGTACCGCCGTTGGAATGGACGGGCTAGTTGGTGGCGGCGGTGGCGGCGTGTGATTTCGGACATCTTATCCCTAGTATTACGGGCCGGGCCTCATATTAGCTTTTGGGCGATGCTTTCTACGTCGCTGGCGGCCTCTGAGTTGGGGTAACGAGTTAACAGCGAGGTTTGAGAGCGTATCGCTACCGGCACCTTGGTATCGCGCCGCACAACACCAAGAAGCGGCGGCGATATCTTCAGGAATCCCTCGCAGGCCTTTAGCAACGTATTATATGTTCGTTCGCCCTCGCGCTTCGAATTCACCATGTTGGCAACGACCTTGAATTTGGTGCTGGGGCTTTCTATTTGGGTTACTTTGATAAAGGCATAGGCATCGGTTAATGATGTCGGCTCGTCGGTAATGACCACGATAACGTTGCCCGCGCCGTGGGTCAGTTGCTGAACAGTGCGTTCCACACCGGCGCCGAGATCAATCAGAACCTTATCATAATCGGCTGAAAGCACGACGAGGTCGTCGCTTAACATCTTCATGCGGTTGGCGGTAATATTCACCAGTCCACCGGAGCCCGACCGCCCGGCAATGATATCGAAGCCGCCTTCATCATAGGGCGTAATCGCCTGATTTAACGTCAGGCGTCCGCCGACGACGCCGCCGAGGTCATTTTTCGGCGTCAAACCGAGTTGAATGTCCAAATTGGCTAACCCCAAGTCACCATCAAACAGCAAAGTTTGTTCTCCGGCCTTGGCCAATGCGTGGGCGAGGGTGATTGAAAACCAGGTTTTGCCGACCCCCCCTTTTCCCGACGCGATGGCGGCCATATTGCTGTTCTTGGCGCGCGGTGCGGACTTGGCGGGCGTTTTGGCGGCAGCCGCAGGGGTGGGTTGGGTCGCCATTAAACGGCCCGTACTCGGGGTCCGTTAGTAGTGGCTTCTGTGATTGGGTCGGTGGGGGCCTGAAAATCATCGGCTTCTTCGGCCATGAGGATTTCCTTAGGCTGTCGTTTCGGTCTTGATGATTTCCGTCATCGTCACGCCGAAGCGGTCCTCGACAACGACGACCTCGCCGCGGGCGACCAGGCGGTTGTTGACGTAGATATCAATGGCCTCACCAACTTTGCGGTCCAGTTCGATAACCGCGCCGCGACCCAGTTTCAGCAATTGGCTGACTTGCATTGTGGTCTTGCCGAGAACGGCGGATACCTGGACCGGAATGTCGTAAACCGCCTCCAGATTCTTGAATGAGCGGGGCAAATCGCCGACATCGGGTAATCCACCCATATCCATGCCGCCTTGCGTATCCCCGCCTTCGCCGGCACCTTCCGCCGGGGCAGAGGGCTCGTCTTCCTCTAGTTCTTCAAACTCCAGATCTTTCTCTTCTGCCATGGTGGGCTCCTTATATCAAAGGGTCAGGTACCCTCGTGATCGGTTGTCGTTGCATCGCCCAGCGTATCTTGCGGCGTATCTTGTGGTGGGGCGTCTGGGATTTCCGGGGACTCGTCCATCGTTCCCTCGACCGTCTCCTCGGAAATTTCTTCAATCGATTCAGGTGGTATTTCCGGCTCATCCGATTCGCCCGACAGGTTCCGTTCGACGATTTCATCGATTTCCTGCCACAGAAGGTCCATATCGCGCTTGGACCCACCTGCTTCACATTCCACGCGGCAGTCGCCAGCGGCGACGATCGCGAATTCGCCCTTAAAGGCGGCTTGGGCGGTCTTCATTTCCTCTTCACTGAACGTCGGAACAATCTCTTCCGGTTCCTCCTCTTCAATTAACTCTTCGGGTTCCGGTTCGGGCTGTGCCTCCAGATCGAAGCGTGTGTCGAAAATAAAGGGCCTAATCTCAGCCATTAATGCCGTATCCTCGTTGCCAATAACGGTTGCGGTGGTTTCAGGTTTCGATTCTTCGCCTGTTTTCATCATTAATCAATGCCCCGGCCTAATAAACCATTTTGCTTTCCTCGTCGCCGGTGGAGATGATGATCTCACCGGCATCGGCCAGGTTCTTGGCGACGCCGACGATGGCAGACTGGGCCTCGTCGACGTCCTTGAGGCGAACCGCGCCCATGTCTTCCATGTCTTCCCTCATCATCTTGCCGGCGCGCTCCGACATGTTGGAGAAGAACAGATCCTTGACGTCCTCGGCGGCGCCCTTGAGCCCGATCGCCAACTGGTCTTTTTCGACCTGGCGCAACAACACCTGAATGCCGGCGGCATCCAGGCGGACCAGGTCGTCGAAGGTGAACATCAACGCGCGGATACGCTCGGCGCTTTCGCGGTTGCGTTCCTCCAGCGCCGTGATGAAGCGGCTTTCCGTGTTGCGGTCCAGGTTATTGAAGATGTCGGCCATGTGCTCGTGGCTGTCTTGCCGCGCGGCGCTCGCCAGGCTGGTCATGAACTCGGTCCGAAGCGTGCGCTCGACATGATCCAGGATGTCCTTTTGCACCGGCTCCATGCGCAGCATCCGCATGATCACTTCCAGCGAGAAGTTCTCCGGCAATACGCTCAACACCCGCGACGCGTGGTCGGTCTTGATCTTGGACAGCACCACGGCGACCGTCTGCGGGTATTCGTTGCGCAGGTAATTGGCCAGCACCGATTCGTTGACGTTGCCTAGCTTGTCCCACATGGTGCGGCCCGCGGGGCCGCGCATTTCTTCCATGGTCGAGGACACCCGCTCCTCGTCCAGGGCCGCGTTGAGCAATCGTTCCGTCGATGAATAGGACCCGACCAGGCCGCCGGCGGAAGACAGTTGATCGGCGAATTCAACAAACAATCGCTCGACGATGTTCGACAACATCGCGCCCAGCCCCGACATCGCCTGGCTGAGCTTGCGGATTTCCTCGTCGTCCATGCGCTCGAACAACGTCCCCGATTGCTCAGAGCTGATCAACAGCATGAAAATCGCTGCCTTCTGCGGCCCCGAAAGAGCCCGGAAATCGTCTTTCATGCGTGCCATGTCGGGAGCCCCTAATTAACCTTCCTGATACATCCAAGAGCGGATGATGGAGAGTGCTTCTTCCGGATGTTTCTCGACGATTTCGCCGACCTTCTTCACCGACGATGCCTTCACCCGGCCTTCGACCCGATCGATGTCGATCAGCTCCTCGAATTGTTCCTCTTCGACGCCGGCATCGGCCGAGACTCCCGGCGCCGTTAATGCGGCCGCTGCGGCGGCCGCTTGTTCGGAAAGCATGCGTTCGCCAGCGGCGGCAGGAATGCTCTCAAATGCCCGGGAGACCAGCGGGCGGACAACCAACAGGATGACCAGGATGGCGACGATGCTAGGGCCGGGATCGTGAAGAAGAGGTTAACAGATGGGCAATTTTTGCCTACCTGGGGTATTTTCCACAGTCAGCGGGCCATTCATGTTGTGTGATCGCGCGGTTTTGCACGGATTTTAAGGGCGTGGTTAACGGCCCTTGGGGCGTCGGTATTTCTTGGTGCGGGTGATGCGCAGGCCGGCGAGGCCGTGGTCTTTTAGGAGTTTTTCCCACGACCGGAACTCATTGATGGACAATTGGTAGCGGCGGCACGCCTGATCTAAAGAAAGCAACCCGCCGTGAACCCCGGCAACGACTTCGGCCTTGCGCCTGATCACCCACCGCTTCGTTTCCGGCGATGGAAGGTCGGCCAGGGTCATCAGCTTGCCATTGGGGCTTAACGCTTCGTTGGCTTGTATGGTTGCCCGCCCTGTATCGTGTTTTTTGTGTTCTGTCATCGACCTTATGTAGAACCTCTGGGGTTGGCCGTTTAGTGATTAACGGGAACCATAACCGGAGGGCTTTAAAAAAAAGCTAAGGAACAAGGTTAATAAACAATTGGTTGTTCTAAGACCGAGCCGGCACCCCTGATCAGCCCCATTTGAGTGGTCCACTTTGAATGTTAGTGCATGACCGGTCCCCGGTCCATCGGGACGATGGTTTCCGGAGCCGGTGGGCGGTAGCCCAAAGCAACGGACGGTCGTTCGAAGGGGTTATTGTTTCAATATGGCGACGACCTTTTGAACCGTCTTGACGACCTTAGACTGGCTATTTTGGACGGCGTACTTTCCAAGGATAAGCTGACGGAACTCGCTCATAACCTGCGCCAAAAACGCCAAAACAGCGACGATCCCAAACTCAACGAAATTATTAATGAAATCGAACTCCGGGCTGAAGTCGAGGTCGCAAAATTAACCCGCGATCTTTGATCCCGGGATTGTTCGGTTTTTTTCTGAAATTTCCCTACATCCATCTTAATACAATATTTTCAAGGCATTATCAAAGGCGCTTGAAAAAATTGAGTCTTGCAGTGAGCGTTCACCCCACTTATATTCCGGCCACGAAAAATCCTTTAAGGCATTAACATCCGGGGCGCCAAGAAAAATGAACGTTACCTTATCCCCTGACTACAAACCCAGGGTCAAAGAAAAATTTATGAATGCTCGGATGCTCGAGTACTTTCGCCTAAAGCTTTTGAGCTGGAAGACCGATCTCCTGAGTGAATCGAGCAGCACCCTTCAGCACCTTCAAGAGGGCGGCAGCGTTGAATCGGACATCGCTGACAGGGCATCGGTCGAGACAGACCGCTCCTTAGAGTTGAGGACTCGTGATCGTGCCCGCAAGCTCATTACCAAAATCGATGAGGCTCTCGAGCGTATTGATAAAGGTAGCTACGGATATTGTACGGAGACCAACGAGCCGATCAGCCTGTCCCGGCTTGAGGCCAGGCCCATTGCAACGCTATCAATCGAGGCTCAGGAACGGCACGAGTGGATGGAAAAAACCCACCGCGACGAGTAAGCCTTTGCGGTTGTTTCGTTCGCGACGACTATAGCACAACAAAAAAAGAGGCAGGTGCGTGAGCACCGGCCTTTAAGTTGCCAGGTTCGAATAAGGACCGAACCTAGAACGGGAAAATGATGTCCCAGATTTCCGTGCCCCAGCGGGGTTTCTGAAGCTGGCTCAGCGTACCCGAGCCGCCGTAGGCAACGCGCATTTCGGCAATGCTGTCGTCCGTATTCGACACGACCCCCACATTTTGTTGCTAAGCGAGCATTCCCGTCGCAGCGATGTCTAACGATCTCATGATTCCCGTCCTTTCGTTTCGTCTTTAGTGTACTTTCTTTGTTGTTAAAATTAGGGCTCTCCGGGCCTTATGCCTGAGTCCCCATTTCCTTGATCATGGCCCGCATTCTTTCGTCTTCGCGAGTCATGAAGGTTCTGATGCCGTCGTATTTGCGGTTGATTTCGATCATCTTCGCCATTTCAAAAATCGGCTTAATATTGGAGCCTTCGAGCGTGCCCTGCATGATTTGAGACACTTTTCCGTTATCGGCATCCCCATCGTTCTCTTTGGGTTTTTCTTCGGAGGAAAACAGCCCGCCCGGGGAATGCGCAAGTATTTGGAGATTGTCAAAACGGACCAGCTTGATCTTGCCGAGTTCACCATTGTTGGTGGAGATGGTTCCGTCCCTTGAGATAACGATCTCGGTATCTTCGGGGCTGAAAAAGAATGGTGAGTTGCCGCTGGACATAACGGGGTTTCCTTGTTGGGTAACCAGCTGTCCGTCAGTATCCAATTTGAACCTACCGTTACGGGTGTAGCGGTCTCCATTATCCGTCTGGACGACGAAAAAACCGTCACCGGCAATCGATAAATCAAGGGGGTTTCCGGTTCTTTCAACCGGACCTTCGCTATGGTCCGTCACCGTTGCTATATCGCGGACATAGGCCAGTTTTACGCCCGAAAGTGTTCCACCACCGGGGCTTTTTACCAAATGTTGGACGAACATAATCCCTTCGCCTTTGAACCCGTTGGTGTTCATGTTGGCGATTTTGTTGGCGACGATGTCCATTTGTCGTTGCAACCCGCTTTGGCGGGAGAGAGCAATTGATGATGTAGTTTCCATGACTCCACAATTCCATTTGTTAAATCCACACGTTCCCACCGATCACTACGCATGGGCTGTGCCAACACAAAAATTCGTTGTATATCAAATAATTGCACCAATCATCCTGGCTCGGACGGAATTCGACTATGAGCCAGGGAGGTATGCTTTGCCCGGCATTTATTGTTTGGACTGCCGCTAGTCCGTTAGCCAGGGCGGAACTGGGGTATGGTTCTGGATTGTTGCCCTGAGGTGGGCGCATTTGGTATTCTCTGATTCGGCGGCCCATAAGCGCTGAATAGGTAGTGCAACCTGGGTTGCGCCTGAAACCAGAGTGGGATATCGGGGATTGATCAGATGTCCGTTCTCAAGAAGTTGTTAACCAACTCCAGCTTATATTTCCCGGTGGTATCATCCGATGAATGTATCTTGTCGGTATTTGGGTTTTGGAAATGGCTGACGAAGAAGAACTTGAAGAAGAGGGTGAAGAAGACGAGGACCTCGAGGGCGAAGACGGTGAAGATGATGATAAACCCGGCAGTTCGAAAAAGGTTCTCATCATCGTCGGCGTTGTCCTGTTGCTGGCTGTCGGAGGGTTCGCCGCGGCTTATTTCACCGGGCTTATCGATCCGGTCATTGCCTGGATCACCGGTGCCGAGGAAAAAGAACAAGAGGAGGGCCAAGAAGGGGTCCGTTCCGTTGACGCAGTCTTCTTCCCCCTGGAGGAGGTTATCGTCAACCTCAACACAGGAGGCAGAAAATCGTCCTTCTTGAAAATACGGATCAGTTTGGAACTCGAGAATTCAGGCGACATCAAAAGGGTAGAAACCGTTATGCCCCGTATCATGGATAATTTTCAGGCCTATCTCAGGGAATTGAGAATTGAGGACTTAAAGGGTGCTGCGGGGATGTACAGGTTACGCGAAGAACTACTGTCACGGGTCAATACCGCTGTCGCACCCGTTAAGGTCCACGATGTTTTATTTAAGGAAATGCTTGTCCAATAGACCTTCATTCAGTCTGGAAAGTGTAGTGTTATGACCAGTCCCGCCGATGACGATGTAGATCAAGATGCCATGGCCGCCGAATGGGAGGCCGCTGCCGGCGACGGCGACGAGCAGGACGACCTTGCCGCCGAATGGGAATCCATGGTTGGGGATGAGGGTGAAGACGGTGAAGGCGATGTCATCGAAGAAGGCGGTCGTGAATCGACGCGAGTCCTCAATCAGGAAGAGATCGACAGCTTACTCGGGTTCGACGAGGAGCACGATGATTCCGGGGACAAGTCCGGAATCCAGGCGATTTTATCCAGCTCCTTGGTTTCCTACGAACGCCTGCCGATGCTGGAGGTTGTCTTTGACCGATTAGTCCGTTTGATGTCCACATCGCTCAGGAATTTCACCTCTGACAACGTTGAGGTTTCATTGGACAATATCGCCTCGATCCGGTTCGGTGATTATCTGAATTCGATCCCGTTGCCGGCGATGTTGAGTGTTTTCAAGGCCGAGGAATGGGATAATTTTGGTCTTGTCACCGTTGATTCATCCCTGATTTATTCAATTGTCGATGTCCTTTTGGGCGGTCGGCGCGGCACCGCGGCCGTGCGGGTCGAGGGTCGTCCCTATACGACCATCGAACGCAGCCTGGTTGAACGCATGGTGCATGTCATGCTCGGCGATCTCAGCGCCGCATTCGAGCCGCTAAGCTCGGTTACCTTTCGTTTTGACCGGTTGGAAACAAATCCCCGGTTTGCGACCATATCCAGGCCCTCTAACGCCGCCATCGTCACCAGGCTGAGGATTGACATGGAAGACCGCGGCGGCCGTTTGGAACTATTGCTGCCCTACGCGACGTTGGAGCCGGTTCGTGAATTGCTGCTGCAGATGTTCATGGGCGAGAAATTTGGTCGTGATTCCATATGGGAAACTCATTTGGCGGAAGAATTATGGATGATCGAAGTCGATCTCGAAGCCGTCGTTGATCAGCAAATCATGCGCTTGAGTGAAGTTTTCGACCTCAAGATCGGCTCCAGGATCATGTTCACCGCCACCCCAGACTCCTTGATCTCACTTCATTGCGGCGGTGTCCCAATGTATACCGGGAAGATGGGACGCAAAGGCAATCAGATTTCCATCAAGATTGAAGAAAGAATCGAAAAGAAAGCCCGGACATAAATAGGAAAGGTCCGGAAACCCAAAGGCCGAGATAACGGTCATGATAAAAAATAAAACCGAACAACAGATTTAAAGGTAAGGAGATGTCGTGCCCTATTCGTTGATCCTCGATCTATTCGTCGCGGTTCTCTTGGTCGTAACTATCGGCTTTGCGGTCGTGCTTAATAAACGCTTGGGGAATTTACGCGGGGATAAGGCGGCCCTCATGTAAAGGCCCGAATTAGAAAAGTGCGGATGGAACGCGCCCAGCAACGGATGATGGCTGCGGTTCCCGAGGCCGATGTGGTGATCACCAACCCGACCCATTATTCCATTGCCCTGCAATACAAGATTGATGATATGTCAGCGCCAATACTGGTTGCCAAGGGGGTCGATCACCTGGCGATGCGGATCAGGGAAGTCGCCAAGGCCAATGACGTGCCGCTGGTCGAAAACCCGCCCCTGGCCCGCGCGCTTTAGGCCGGGGTTGATGTTGACGAAGAAATCCCGCCCGAACACTTCAAGGCGGTGGCCGAGGTCATCGGCTTTATAATGCGTAAGCGGGGCGACCTGCCGGCCCAAGCTAGCCCTTCTGCCGAAGGCAATCCATCGGTACAATAACCCACCGATTGCGGTCACTGGGATGACAAGCGGAGCATGGGGTGACGGGATCTGAAACAAACCACGACATAAAGAACGGCAACGGTGGCTGGCGACTTGCACGCCGCCCATTGGTGTGGGCGGTGTTAAGTGTGGGATTGTCTGGCCTGGCGGTATATTTCCATCTGCAAGGCGCAGGCGTATTCGCCTTGACGCTGGGTGTATCCGTATTGGCGTTGGCGGCGATTGCCGCTCTGGCGTGGAGCCTCGGCGCATCCGGGTCCGCCTCCCGGCTGCTTCTCACCGCGGCGGACGGTTCCAATGACGGCCTGATGATCGCCGCCTCGGATGGCCGCTTCGAATACGCCAATCCCGCCTTTCACCGCTTGCTGCCTAATGCTCAATCCTTTGATGCCATAGAAAGGAGCATGGGAGAAAATGGCGATGAATCTACCGGGGCCGAATTCAAGCGGCTTCGGGCGAATGCGGAAAATGGCCTTGCCGGCCATGCCGAATTGGCGCTCGGCGGCCCATCTGGGGCGCTGGAATGGCGCAGGATTACCGTCAGCCCCATCGACGGCGGCGCGGGGGCCTTGTGGCGGGTCGAGGACATCACCGCGGGGCGCGAGGTTGACGCAGTGCGCCGGCAGGAGGAAACTTACCTGGCGGATTTCCTGGATTTGCTGCCGGTGGGGTTCTTTTCCGCCGATGCCACCGGTCGTTTCCGCTATGCCAATAAAACCCTCGGAGATTGGCTCGGAATCGCCCCCGAGGATATCGTTTCATCGCCGTTGGAAGATTTCCTCAGTATCGAGGACGAAGGCCCAATGGATAGCGGGGGGGACGTCGGCAACGCCGTCACCGTGACCTTCCGGTGCAAGGATGGTGATATTTTTAAGGCCTGGGTGGTCCAATCCCTAGGCGACGGGATCGAAGGCCAGCCCGCCTATAGCCGTTCGGTGGTGTTGCGCGGCACCGAATGGCGCCGGCTGGATGCCAACCGGCCCGATGACGGGGATGCCGGTCCCGAAATCCGCCTGCATTGGTTGTTTGACGAGGCGCCGGTGGGCATCGTCCTGTTGGACCTCGACGGCAACATCGCCGAATGCAACCGGGCCTTCCTCAAGCTTATTGGCCTCAACCCGGAAGACCTGATCGGCCGGCCGTTTGCCGACCGGGTGGCGCAGGAGGATCGCGGCGATATCGCTGCCGCACTGTCCAAGGTGGTGATGGGAACGGCGCGGGCTACCCACATGGAAGCCCGCATGCCGGGTGCCGGTGGCCGCGAATTGATGACGTCGCTATATGCCAGCCGCTTGGAGGACGCCATCGGAGAAATTTCAGGTCTGGCGCTGCACTTTATCGACACCACGGAACAGCGGAACCTTGAAGTTCAGTTTGCCCAATCCCAGAAAATGGAAGCCATCGGCCAGCTCGCCGGCGGCATCGCCCATGATTTTAATAACCTGTTGACGGCGATGATCGGATTTTCCGACCTGTTGCTCAGCCGCCATGGCCCCGATGATCCGTCCTTCGCCGACATTCAACAGATCAAGCAGAACGCCAACCGGGCGACCATCCTGGTGCGCCAATTGCTGGCGTTTTCGCGCAAACAGGCGTTGGCGCCGGTGCGCCTCGATGTCACCGAAACCATCAATGAGCTGACCTCGTTGTTGGGCCGGCTGATCGGCGAAAAAATTGAGCTGACCTTGGAGCACGGCGGCGGCCTCAGGCCGATCAAGGTCGACCGCGGCCAGTTCGACCAAATCATCATCAACCTTGCTGTCAATGCCAAGGACGCCATGCCCGGCGGCGGCCAGCTAACTATTCGGACCTCTGAAACCATGCTTGATGCGCCGGTACAACGCGGCCCGGACCTGATGGCCAAGGGCCGCTATATCCTGATCGAAATGATCGATACCGGCACCGGCATTCGCAAGGAAGACATGGAACGCATCTTCGAGCCGTTCTTCTCGACCAAGAAGGTCGGTGCAGGCACCGGCCTGGGGCTTTCCACCGTCTATGGCATCGTCCATCAGACTGGTGGGTCCATCTTCGTCGACAGCGCGCCGGGGGACGGCACCACCTTCAGCATCTATATGCCGGAATATACCGAACACGCCGAAGCCGAAGATATCGCATCAGGCGACGTCGCGCCGCCGCCCGCCGCCCTGGACGCGGCCGCCGCCGATGGCGACCTCACCGGCAGCGGTACGGTGTTGCTGGTCGAAGACGAAAACGCGGTCCGCCTGTTTGGCGCCCGGGCGCTCCGCAACAAGGGTTATACCGTGCTCGAGGCCGAAAACGGCGAAGGTGCGCTCGATGTTATTAATGCCAACGATGCGACCATCGACTTAATTATCTCCGATGTGGTGATGCCGGGCATGGACGGCCACACCCTGGTTGGGCTGGTCCGCCATGAGCTGCCCGATGTGAAAGTCATCTTGATGTCGGGCTACGCCGAGGATGTCTTCCGCGACGAAATCGACCGCGACCCGTCCATCCAGTTCCTACCCAAACCGTTCAGCCTCAAGGGCCTTGCGGCCAAGGTCAAAGAGGTGATGGCGGAGTAGGGGGCATTGGTCAAAGGACCGAAATGGACGTGTTCCTTACGCTGGCAACCCATGCAACAGGATCCGCGAAGCTTACACCTATTCGCCAATAATCACCGTGAACAAAAATAGAATACGGTATAATTAAATATTAATTATCAATAGGTTAAAAAAAGTTCTTGCCAATGAGAACAAAACATGTACTTTTGGGATCAACAAAGGCTTATAAAGATTCAACGGCTTTCGTTGAACCATTAATGAACATGTGAAATAAGAAAGGCTGTACCATGTCGGAAACACCGTTGCGCGTAGTGGAGAAAGAAGACGTGAATAAGAACAAGGCCCTGGAAGCGGCGATCACCCAGATTGAGCGATCCTTCGGCAAGGGCTCGGTGATGCGCCTCGGCCAACGCGACGTGGTCCAGACCGAGGTTTTTTCCACCGGTTCCATCAACTTGGATATCGCGCTCGGCATCGGCGGCCTGCCCCGGGGCCGGGTGGTCGAGATCTACGGCCCGGAAAGTTCCGGCAAGACGACCCTGGCGCTGCATGGGGTGGCCGAGGCCCAGAAGGCCGGCGGCACCTGCGCCTTCATTGACGCCGAACACGCCCTCGATCCGATCTATGCCAAGAAACTCGGCGTCGATATCGAAAACCTGCTGATTTCGCAACCCGACTGCGGCGAACAGGCGTTGGAAATCGCCGACACCCTGGTCCGTTCCGGCGCCATCGACGTTCTGGTGATCGACAGTGTCGCCGCCCTGGTGCCGAAAGCCGAACTGGAAGGCGAAATGGGCGACCACCACGTCGGCCTGCAGGCGCGGCTGATGAGCCAGGCGCTGCGCAAGCTCACCGGTTCGGTGGCCAAATCCAACACCACCATCATTTTCATCAACCAGATCCGCATCAAGATCGGCGTCATGTTCGGTAACCCGGAAACCACAACCGGCGGCAACGCGCTTAAGTTCTATTCCTCGGTCCGCTTGGAAATCCGCCGCATCGGCGCGATCAAGGACGGCGACGAGGTGATCGGCAACCAGACCCGGGTCAAGGTGGTCAAGAACAAGCTGGCGCCACCGTTCAAGATGGTCGAATTCGACATTATTTACGGCGAGGGGATCTCCAAATTGGGTGAAATTCTCGATCTCGGTGTTACCGGCGGGATCGTCGAGAAATCCGGCTCCTGGTTCTCCTATAATTCCGAACGCATCGGCCAGGGCCGCGAAAATGCCAAGACCTACCTGCGGGATAACCCCGAGGCCGCCGCCCAGATCGAGGCCCTGATCCGCCAAAACGCCGGCCTGATCGGCGACGAAATGTTGATTGGCTCGCCCGGCGATGACAAAGCCCCCGATACAACAGACAATGATGACGGCGATGCGACGGGCGAAAAAATGGGCGATGACGCCGAAACCGCCGCGCCCGCGAAGCCGGCAAAAGCCGAAAAAGCCGCCGGGGAATAAATTTACGATCTCCTCCCTGGAACGATCGTTCGATCCTGCGGCCCTTTCCCTCCCCCGGAAAGGGCCGTTTTTTTTGTATGCTGGTGAATGGGATAAATGCGTCGCCGATGGTGTTGGGCGTTTCAATTTTGGCCGTCCTTGCCTAAATTATTCCCCATGCAAACGGTCAACGATATTCGCCGGGCGTTTTTGGACTACTTCATCGGCCACGGCCATGAGGAAGTGGCCTCGGCGCCGCTGGTGCCCTTGAACGATCCGACCTTGATGTTCGTCAACGCCGGCATGGTCCAGTTTAAGAACGTTTTCACCGGCATTGAAACCCGGCCCTATGATCGCGCCGTGACCTCGCAGAAGTGCGTGCGCGCCGGCGGCAAGCATAACGACCTGGAAAACGTCGGCTACACGGCGCGCCATCACACTTTTTTTGAAATGCTCGGCAATTTTTCCTTCGGCGATTATTTCAAGGACCTGGGCATTGAATTGGCCTGGAACCTGGTGACCAAGGATTTCGGCCTCGCTGCGGATAAGCTGCTGGTCACCGTGTACGCCGAGGACGATCAGGCCTTCGATTTGTGGAAGAAAATCGCCGGGCTTCCCGAAAGTAGAATTCTTCGCATTCCCACGTCGGATAATTTCTGGTCCATGGGCGACACCGGGCCGTGCGGGCCGTGTTCGGAAATCTTCTACGATCATGGCGATCACATACCCGGAGGCCCTCCCGGCAGCCCCGATGAGGACGGCGACCGCTTCATCGAGATTTGGAATTTGGTGTTCATGCAGTTCGAACAGGTGACCACGGAGGAACGCCAGGATTTGCCGAAACCGTCCATCGATACCGGTATGGGGCTGGAACGCATCGCCGCGGTAATGCAGGGCACTCACGACAATTATGAAATCGATATGTTTACCGCCCTCATTCAGGCATCTGCCGAGGCCTCAGCCACCGAGCCCGACGGCGAACACAACGTATCACATCGGGTCATCGCCGATCATTTGCGGGCCACCAGTTTCTTGATTGCCGATGGCGTCATGCCGTCCAATGAAGGGCGCGGCTATGTGCTGCGCCGGATCATGCGACGGGCCATGCGGCATGCCCACCTGATGGGCTGCCAAGACCCGCTGATGTGGCAGTTGGTACCGGCGCTCATGGACCAGATGGGCGCCGCCTATCCGGACCTCGTTCGCGCCGGGACGCTCATCACGGAAACCCTGAAGTTGGAGGAGACTCGATTCAAAAAGACCCTGGATCGGGGGCTGGGACTGCTTGATACGGCGACTGAGGGCATAGACGAAGGCGGTGTCCTCGACGGCGAAACCGCCTTTAAACTGTATGATACCTACGGTTTCCCCCTGGATTTGACCGAGGACGCGCTTCGCGGCATGGGTATGACGGTCGATAATGATGGTTTCGACGTCGCCATGGACCGCCAGCGCGCCGAAGCCAGGAAAGCCTGGTCCGGGTCCGGCGACGCCGCCACCGAAGAAATCTGGTTTAAAATCCGTGAAGACCTGGGGGCCACCGAATTTCTGGGCTACGAGGCCGAACAGGCCGAGGCTCAGGTCCTGGCCCTGGTGGTCGGCGGCAACCGCACCGATATCGCCAAGGCCGGTGACGAGGCCTGCGTCATCGTCAACCAGACGCCTTTTTACGGCGAAGCCGGTGGCCAGGTCGGCGACACCGGGACCATCGCGGCGTCTGATGGGGTTGTCTTTACCGTCACCGATACCCAGAAACACGTCAATGACCTATATGTTCATGTCGGGCGGCTTGATGAAGGAGAATTGAAGGCCGGCGATGAGGTCCGCCTGGAAGTGGACGGCGACCGCCGCCGCCGGGTGCGGGCCAACCATTCGGCCACCCATTTGCTGCACGAAGCGTTGCGCCGCCGCCTGGGCGACCATGTGACTCAGAAAGGTTCCCTGGTGGCGCCGGACCGGCTGCGTTTCGACATCAGCCATCCGAAACCCCTGGAGGCCGATGAAATAACCGCCGTCGAGGCCGAGGTTAACCGCCAGATCGGCCTTAAAAAAGAGGTCGTCACCCGCTTGATGGAACCCGATGCCGCCGTCGAAGCAGGCGCCATGGCGTTGTTCGGAGAAAAGTACGGGGATGAAGTGCGCGTCGTCTCTATGGGAGGAGAAGAGGCGGTTGATACGGCCGACGCGGCTTTTTCCACGGAACTGTGCGGTGGCACCCATGTCCGCAACACCGGCGACATCGGAGTCTTTAGAATCCTGTCCGAGAGCGCCGTCGCAGCCGGGGTTAGGCGCCTCGAGGCGTTGACCGGCGACGGCGCCAAGGAATACCAAGATCAAGCCCGACAAACCCTTACGGCGACGACGGCGTTGGTGGGGGTCAAACCGGAACAACTGGTACAAAAAGTCGAAGAGTTATTGGGCCAGCGCCGGGACCTTGAGCGGCAGCTGATTGATATCCGCCGTCAAAGCGCAACCGGGGCTGGTGGCGATCAGGTGGCGAAGGCTCCCTCCAAACCCGGTGCAAAACCGGACAAGACCGCCAATCCGGAACACGCCCTCGCCGATACGGCGGCGTTGTTGAAGGTGCAGGCCCAAGACGTGCCCGAACGGGTAGGGGCGCTGATTGAGGAAGTTCGAACCCTGGAGAGCGACATTAAAAAAATTCGCGATAAGATCGCCAGTGGCGACGGCGGGGATGCCGAAATCAAGGATGTCGGCGGCATTTCCTACCAACCGCGGCTGCTCGACGCGATGCCGGCCAAGGAACTCAAAAGCCTGGCCGATGAATTGAAGGCCCAAATGGGCTCCGGCGTCATCGCCTTGGTTTCGGTGAACGATGGAAAGGCGTCCGTGGTTGTCGGCGTTACCGATGATTTGACCGAACGTGCCAGTGCCGTTGATCTGGTCCGCATCGGCTCGGCGGCGGTTGGCGGCAAGGGCGGCGGCGGGCGTCCCGATATGGCCCAGGCCGGCGGCCCCGATGGCACCAAGGGTCAAGCGGCGCTGGACGCCATCGAGGCCGCCATTGCTGAGGTCGGCTGAGAAATCACCGTCCTAGGCCTTCCGAGTCGGCGAGTCTGCTCTCTTTTTGCGAAAACACCCTTTGCCAAAGCCCAAGGCCCATGCGGGTTTTAGGGCGTCTATGGTCGTCTTTTCCCGGCTATCCTATTGTTAGTGCCTGTCGGCTCCATTACCGAGGCCGGTATAGGGGGGGGCATTGGACCAATATTTAAATCCCATCTTTATCGAAGCCAAACTGGCGGAATTCGCGGCTTGGGCCCAAGCCCATATCTTTGTCCTCAGCGCCGTTATCCAGTTTGTCGTTATTGCGATCGCCTTTGTCATCGCCTGGATCGCGGCGGAGCGGTTTCGGCAGGTCCTGGAGAAAGACCGGGATTTTCCCTGGTACCAACGATACGGGCGGCCTGTCGCCCAGGCCCTGGCGCAGCTCAGCCTACCGGTTATTTGGCTGACGCTGCAGTGGTTCTCTGTTTTTGCCGCTGAAAACGCCGGCCGGTCCAGTCATCTGATTGAAATCGTCGTTAGCCTGCTGACCGCCTGGGTGATTATCCGCTTGGCGTCGACCCTCATTCGTAACGCCGTCTGGTCGCGGGCCATCGCCATCGCCGCCTGGACCATTGCGGCGCTGAATATCACCGGGCTTCTGGACCCAACTACCGCCGTGCTCGGCACCATGGCCCTGCATTTTGGCGAGGTTAGGATTTCCATTCTCGGCGTCATCAAGGCGATGATTGCGCTGGGCGTATTGCTGTGGCTGGCCGGCAACCTGTCGCGTTTATTGGAAAGGCGCCTGAGCGCCATGCCGGGAGTGACGCCAGCGGCAGGCGTGTTATTCGGAAAATTGTTCCGGGTCATTCTGTTCACCATTGCCATTGTCGTCGCCCTCGATTCCGTTGGTATCGACCTCACCGCATTCGCCGTTTTCTCCGGCGCCATCGGTTTAGGCATCGGCTTTGGCCTGCAGAAAGTTTTCTCCAATCTGATCAGCGGTGTGATTTTGTTGATGGATCGCTCCGTCAAGCCGGGCGACGTGATTGCCATTGGCGAAACCTATGGCTGGATCAATGCCTTGAGTGCGCGATACGTGTCCGTCATCACCCGCGATGGCATCGAACACCTGATCCCCAATGAGGAATTGATCTCGCAACGGGTTGAAAACTGGTCCTTTTCCAACCGGCTGGTGCGGTTGCGGTTGCCCATCGGGATATCTTACGACGCCGACGTCATCAAGGCGGGCGAGATCGCCGTCGAAGCGGCATCGGCGGTCGAACGAATATTGAGTGAACCGGCGCCGGTCTGCCATATCATCGGTTTTGGCGATAGCGCCATCAATATGGAACTCAGGGTCTGGATCAATGACCCGCGCAATGGCCTGATCAACGTCAAAAGCGCGATCCTTTTAGGGGTTTGGGAACGATTTGGCGAGCACGGCATCGACTTCCCGTTTCCGCAACGCGATTTGCACATCAAAAGTTCGGTGCTGCTTCCGGTCGAGGCCCCGGCGGCATAGAACGCGCCTTTGTCAGGGGTGGTTACTTAACGTCGGCGGCAACCCGCATGGAGATAATTTTGTCCGGATCATCAACGGCGCCGTTATCGTTCTCATCGCCGCGCTTGATGTTGCTGACGAATTTCATGCCCTCGGTAACCTTGCCCCAGACGGTGTATTTTCCGTCCAGATACCTGGACCGGGCGAAGACAATGAAAAACTGGCTGTCAGCGCTATTCGGGCTTGCGGCCCTGGCCATGGAAAGGGTGCCCCTGACATGCGGTTCGTCGGAAAACTCCGCGTCGATGTTCTGCCCCGAACCGCCGGTACCGGTTCCCGTGGGATCACCACCCTGGGCCATGAAGCCTTCGATGACGCGGTGAAAAACGATGCCGTCGTAAAAACCCTCGCGCACCAATTCCTTTATTCTGGCGACATGTTTCGGCGCCAGGTCTGGGCGCATTTCGATGACAACGGTCCCATCTTTGAGTTCCAACAACAAGGTGTTTTCCGGGTCGGCGGCTTCGGCCTCGGCATTCATCGCCAATCCTCCCAACAAAATCGAAATAAGGAATAATGCTGTTCGGACCATTCAACCCTCTCGTTTTTAATCAAAAAGTTTATCGATTTCATCCTGTGTGATGCCTTCGCCATCCAGCGCCGGTCCCCGTAACAGTTTTTCTTCTTCGGTCATTTCTATTTCCGGCTGGACCTCGATCCGCTCAATTTCTTCCTTGCCCCGGACATTGATCAGGGCATTAACCCGATCCTCAACATAGGTCACCGAATTAACAACCTTGGTGATCCGTTGGCCGGTGATGTCCTGGAACGAGCAGGCTTCGAAAACTTCGGCGCTGTGGGCGCTGATTTGGTCAAACTGATTGACCTGATCGGGGTCAGTAATGGATTTTTTCAATTCCACAATGATATCGTCGTTTTTCTCCACGCACCCCATGATCGTGTCGGTGGCTTCTTCGGTGGCTTTGACGATGGCATCCAGTTGGTCGGACATGCTGTCGAAATGCATATTTTCATCCGCTGGCCGGTTGATGGCGGCAATTTCCTGACGCACCCGTTTCAAATATTTGAATAGGCCAAGCGGTTCCTTTTTCAGGAAATCTGATTCGGCGGATTGTTCCATGTAAAAAAAATCCCTGGTCGGCCTATTGACGGCGAAACCTTACGGTCGAAAAAATCCGAACCTGTGTCCGCCGCAGGCCATCATAAATTCGATTTAATTCAACGGAAACCCGTTACCGCCTATTTATTTCCCTTTTTCTTGGAATTCGCGCGAGGGGTGACCACGGATCCCGGGTCCGTTTTTAAGGATTGGAGCGCCAGGAAGGTCAATTTCTGGCGTTGTTCCTCGCTAATATCGTCGAGGATATGAACTTTGTTCTGGTGTACGGCCAGGGCTTGTTGGATCAAGGCTTGGCGTTCGGTTGTCAATTCGGGCTTTGCCCCCAGGTCCTCTTCGGCGGCTTTTAGTGAATCCAGAACCAATTGGCGGGTATCCTCAGGTGACAAAGAATCTAAGGGATCGGGGAGCGGCAAATCCGAAACGTCAGCATCCCCTGCCTGTGCGGGTTCTTGCATCGCGGGGGGGCGCCTGTGGCTATGTCTTTATAAACCTTTTTGATTTTTTGCTTGGTTTGTAAATTCTCCCGGGCGCTTTTATCCATCACAACGGAAAGCAGCGCCTTGGATAAGAAGTTTTTGATCATTCCCGAAAAGTCTTCCTGCGGACCGCCTCAAAGAAAATCTTAAAAACAATATTTGTCATCACTCTAACCTGTGGTTTTGTTTCGGGCTAGGGTGGTTCTGACCCGATTGCCCCAAATCCCCTTATAAACGCTGGCAAAATTACGGCCGGGGCGTATTGTTGATGGGCCATGAGACGAAATCGCAACGCCAAAATCCTGGCCACCTTGGGGCCCAGCACCTCGACGGAGGAAGGTATTGCCTCGTTGTTCGAGGTCGGCGCGGATGTATTTCGCCTGAATTTCAGCCATGGAAGCCACGAAGACCATAAACGCCGTTTTGATACCATCCGTGGATTGGAAGAAAGGTTCAACCGTCCTGTCGGTATTCTCCTCGATCTGCAGGGGCCGAAACTTCGCCTCGGCGAATTCAAAGACGGCGAGATCAAGCTGGAAACGGGACAAAAATTTGATCTCGACCTTAGCCCGGAATTGGGTGGTAAAAGCCGGGCGCCGCTACCGCATCCGGAAATTTTCAAGTCCTTGGAGGAGGGGACAGAACTGTTGCTCGACGATGGCAAAATCCGCCTGAAGGTTCTTAATTGCGGTGACGATTTCGCCAAAACCGAAGTTATAACCGGTGGCGAACTGTCCAACCACAAAGGCGTCAATGTCCCAAGCGCCGTTTTGGCGTTGTCTCCGTTGACGGATAAGGATCGTGAAGATTTGCGTTTTGGCTTGGACCTGGGCGTTGACTGGGTCGCCCTGTCTTTTGTCCAACGTCCCGAGGATATTGCCGAAGCCCGCAAGCTCATCGCCGGGCGTGCCGGGGTGATGGCCAAGTTGGAAAAACCCGCGGCCATGGAACATTTGGAAGAGATCATCAATCTGTCCGACGGCATTATGGTGGCAAGGGGCGATTTGGGCGTCGAGGTGCCGCCAGAGGAAGTCCCGGCGCTTCAAAAACGTATCGTTTTCTCTTGCCGATCCGCCGGCAAGCCGGTGGTTGTGGCTACCCAGATGCTTGAATCCATGATCCACTCTCCAACGCCGACGCGGGCCGAAGCCTCCGATGTGGCGACCGCCATTTACGATGGTGCGGACGCGGTGATGCTGTCGGCGGAAACGGCGGTCGGTGATTACCCCGTCGAAGCGGTGACCATGATGGATAGAATTATTCAAAAGGTGGAACGGGATCGGCATTACCGCAAGATGATGGATGGTTTTCGCTATGATCCCGAATCAACGGCGGCCGACGCCATTACCGCCGCCGCCCGCCAAGTCGCCCACACCATTTCCGCCGCCGTCATCGTGACGTTTTCCTCGACCGGGTCGACAACACTGAGGTGCGCACGCGAAAGACCCAGTGTCCCACTTCTCAGCCTGACACCTAGGGCCGATACGGCCCGTAAGATGACCATGGCGTGGGGTGTGCATTCGGTACAGACGGAGGATCTGAAGACCTTCCGCGACATGGTGATCAAGGCCATTCGCGTCGCCAAAACCGAAGGTTTCGCCGATGTCGGCGACCCGTTGGTGATTACCGCCGGCGTTCCGTTCGGGACCCCCGGCGCCACCAATATTTTGCGCATTGCCTGGATTGATTAACCCGGCGGCTTCATGCTCACCGAACTAATTAACGTCATCGCTCCCGTCTTCGTATGCGCCGCGATCGGCTTTATCTGGAAGCGCCAGGGCCGGCCCTTCGACATTGATCTGATCTCGACCATTGCCGTTTATATCGGCACGCCCTGTTTGGCTTTCTATACCCTGACCTCGGCCAACCTGGATCCCGATAGCTTCAACATAATGGCCTTGGCCGCCGTGGTGACGATGGTGGCCTTTGTCGTCCTTTATGTTCCGATTTTAAAAATCGCCGGGTTGAGCCAGCGGGCCTTCCTGCCGGCGTTGACCTTCGCCAACGTCGGCAACATGGGTTTGCCGTTGTCCTTGCTGGCGTTTGGGGAACAGGGCTTGGCCCTGGCCGTAACCTATTATGCCGTCAACGTGGTCATTATGTTTTCGTTCGGCATCGCGGTGGCGGCGGGGGCGGCAAATTGGCGTGCTCTTTTGCGGATACCGGTCATCTATGCCATCGCCGCTGCCGTGGCGTTTTTGTATACCGGCACCCAACCGCCGGTATGGATATCCAACACGACCAGGATCCTGGGCGAACTGACCATCCCCCTGATGTTGATATTGCTTGGTGTTTCCCTGGCCGGGCTGGGGGTTCAAAGCCTGTCCAGGAGCGCCATTCTTTCGATCCTGCGGTTGGTCAGCGGTTTTGCGGTTGGCTGGGCGACGGCGGAAATTTTCGGCATGGAGGGTGTCGTCAAGGGGGTTTTGATCCTTCAATGCACGATGCCGGTTGCGGTGTTCAATTACCTGTTCGCGCTGCAATATGGCAACCAGCCCGAAGAGGTGGCAGGCACCGTGGTTATTTCCTCGGTGTTGTCCTTCATGACACTGCCTTTGTTGTTATTCTACATCATGTAATTATTCGGCGGCGTCGGCGTTGAACCCGCTGTCACCCCTTTTAAATGCTGCTAACAAATGCGCTTCCCGGTCATTGACCGCTAGGCGGTTGCGTTCCTTGACGTGGCCGAAGCCGCGGATTCCGAGCGGCAGTCCGGCAATTTCCGTCGCCAGGGCGTGGTTTTCGGGGGTTAAGCCTTCCAGCAGTTCTTCAAGGACCATCTCATAGTCGGTGATCATACGGCGTTCAATTTTGCGCTCATTGGAATACCCGAAAACATCGAACGCGGTACTGCGCAGCCCCTTTAGTTTGCTCAACAGGCGGAAGGCGTGCATCACCCAGGCGCCGAATTCCCGTTTTTTCAGCTCGCCAGTTTTGGGGTCTCGGGGGGCGCCCAGCGGTGGCGCCAGATGGAAGGTGAGTCTAATCGGGCCTTCGAATTGCCGGTTCAGTTGGCGGTGGAAGTCGCCGTTGGTGTATAGCCTGGCGACTTCGTATTCGTCCTTGTAGGCCAGTAACTTGAAATAGGCCTTGGCGACGGCATCGGCGAGGCCGGTTTCCCCCTTTGTCTTCATGGCCTCGGCGGCATGGACCCGTTCAACCAGGGCGGCGTATCGTTTGCCGTATTCGGCGTTTTGATAACTGGTCAGGTCGGCGATGCGCCGGTCGACGAAACTACTTTCTCCCGTATCCGTGCCATTGTCCATATCCGTATCCGGCTCGGCAATCCGCCAGACCGCGTCCAGGTCATGGGCGGCCCGGCGCCCCCATAAAAAAGCCTGCTTGTTGAACTCGACGGCGACCCCGTTGAGCTCCAGGGCCTGTTCGATGGCGTCGGCGGACAGTGGCAACAAGCCCTTTTGGTAGGCGTATCCGACCATCAGCATATTGGCGGCGATGGAGTTGCCTAACAACTTTAGCGCCAACCCGGTGGCGTCGATGAATTCCAGGTCGCGGGGGCTGGTGGCCTCCATCAGGGCATCCTGAAATTCTTTTTCCGGAAATTCCAGATCGGCATCATGGATGAAGTCCGAGGTCATGGTCTGATGCCCGTTGACGACGGCAGAGGTATATCCGGGTTTCAGTTTGCTCATGGTTTCGGCGCTGGCGGACGTCACCATGTCGCAGCCGATCAACAACCGTGCGCCCCCGGCGGCGATGCGGACCGCGTGCAGGTTTTCCGGGTCGTCGGCGATGCGGATGTGGGAATAAACGGCACCGTTCTTTTGCGCCAATCCGGCGATGTCGAGGACGGAAACGCCTTTGCCTTGAAGATGGGAGGCCATGGACAGAACCGCGCCGACGGTAATGACCCCGGTGCCGCCGATTCCGGTGACGATAACGCCATAGGGATCGGCGCTGGAGGCTATTGCCGGTTCGGGCAGCGCCTCAAAAGGTTGATCGTTGATGGCAGAGGGCCTTTTGGGACTACCGCCATTTACGGTGACGAAAGCCGGGCAGAAACCATTCAGGCATGAGAAGTCCTTGTTGCATGCCGATTGGTCAATCGCTCGCTTGCGGCCGAGTTCTGTTTCCTTCGGAGTGATGGCGACGCAATTGGAGGCCGTCCCGCAATCGCCGCACCCCTCGCAGACGGCTTGGTTGATGAACGGCCGCACGGCCGGGTCGGGGTACAGGCCGCGCTTGCGCCGTCGGCGTTTCTCGGCGGCGCAGGTTTGATCGTAGATAAGGACCGACACCCCTTTAATGTTGCGAAGGTCGCGTTGAAGCGTGTCCAGATCATCGCGATGGTGGAAGGAAACATCGGCGGCGAAATGGGCGCCGACGGGGTATTTCCCGGGTTCGTCGGAGACCACGGCGATCCGCTCTACACCTTCGGCGCGCACCTGCTGGCTGATAATGGGCACATCAAGCGGCCCGTCCATGGGCTGGCCGCCTGTCATGGCGACGGCGTCGTTGTAGAGAATTTTATAGGTAATGTTGACCTTGGCGGCGACGGCGGCGCGGATTGCCAGGATTCCTGAATGGAAGTAGGTGCCGTCGCCAATATTGACGAATATGTGCTCGGTCGAGGTAAACGGCGCCTGGCCCAGCCAGGTGGCGCCTTCACCGCCCATGTGGGTGAAGGTGGCGGTGTCGCGATCCATCCATATAGCCATGTAGTGACACCCGATTCCGGCCAACGCGCGCGAGCCGGCCGGTACGATGGTCGAAATATTGTGGGGACAACCTGAACAGAAGTACGGAATTCGTTCCATGCCGACGGTTGTGGTTTCCAAGGAGCGTTCCTTGTCTTCTAGGAATTTGAGCCTCTCGTCGATATGGCGCCGCACCGGGTCGCTGATGGGGAAGCCGTCGATCCGCCCGGCGATAGCCCGGGCGATGCGGGCAGGGGTGAGTTCTCCCGCCGATGGTAAAATCCACTCGCCGGACTCATCGAACTTTCCGACTACCCGGGGCCGGACGTCGGCGCGCCAATTGTACAGCTGTTCTTTGATCTGGTTTTCCATGACCGCGCGTTTTTCCTCGACCACCAGGATTTCTTCCAGGCCTTCGGCGAAATGGCGGATGCCGTCCTTTTCCAGCGGCCAGGGCATGCCGACCTTGAGCAGCCGGAGCCCGATTTCATCGGCGTGCTCGGCGCCGATGCCGAGATCATCCAGCGCCTGCAACACATCCAGATAGGATTTGCCGGTGGCGATAATACCGAAGCGCGGTTTTGGCGAGTCCAAAGTGACCCGGTTCAGCCCATTGGCCCTGGCGAAGGCTAGGGCGGCGTATATCTTGTGACGTTGCAGGCGGTGTTCCTGCACTAGCGGCGGGTCGGGCCAGCGGATATGAAGCCCGCCTTCCGGCATGTCGAAATCTTCGGGAATCCGGATGTTGACCCGGTCGGGATCGGCCAAAACCGAGGCCGTGGTATCAATGTTGTCGGTGATGCACTTCATCCCCACCCAACAGCCCGTATACCGCGACATCGCCCAGCCATATAGCCCGAAATCCAAAATATCCTGGACATTGGCCGGGTTGAGGACCGGAATTTGCGCGTCCATCAACGCGTGTTCGCTTTGGCTGGGCACCGTCGAGGACTTACACGCCGGGTCATCGCCGGCAAGTGCCAGGACGCCGCCTGATGGCGATGTGCCGGCGAAATTGGCATGGCGGAAAACGTCGCCGGAACGATCGACGCCCGGGCCCTTGCCATACCAAATACCGAAGACACCGTCATACTGCGCCCCTTCGAACAAGCCCAGCTGCTGGCTGCCCCAAAGCGCCGTTGCCGCCAGGTCTTCGTTGACGGCGGGATGGAATTTGACATGGTGATCCATGAGAAAGGATTTTGCTGCACCGAATTCCCGGTCGATGCCGCCCAAGGGCGAACCGCGGTAGCCGGTCACGTAGCCAGCGGTGTTCAACCCCGCCGCCATGTCCCGGCGCCGTTGCATCAGGCTCAGGCGCACCAGGGCCTGGGTGCCGGTCAGGAAAATCCGGCCCTCATCCAGCCTGTATTTATCGTCCAGCGCGACCTGGTTCAGTTTGCCAGTGGCAACTGTCATCGGGTTCTCCCCGGGGCCATCCATGTTCGGTTTGGTTTATTATTATAGGGTGCAAGCGTAATACGCGGTCGGGCCGCTTACAAACATTGGTAAAACCTCTGCTTGGCCTTCATCGCTGATTTTTATTGCTCGGATTGAGTCACAATGGATGATTTTTTGTCTCCGAGCGGGTATACGGGTCCTGGAACGAATTCCCGGATGAATTTTTCATGACTGTTTTAGTAACCGGTGCCGCTGGATTTATCGGTTTTCACATGTCGCTTGCCCTGTTGGGGCGCGGCGAAAAAGTCCTCGGCGTTGATAATCTCAATGAATACTACGACGTATCCTTGAAACAGGCGCGGCTGGACGTGCTGGGGCAAGACAACGGTTTTCAGTTCCAGCAACTGGACATTGCCGATCGCGACGCCGTCGAAGCCTTAATCGCCGAAAATGGTGGCATCACCCGGGTCGTCCATCTGGCGTCGCAAGCGGGGGTGCGCTATTCCCTGATCGATCCTTATGCGTATAGCCGCGCCAATGTGGAAGGCCAATTGGTGCTGCTGGAAACCTGCCGGAAGTTGGAGAGGCTGGATCATTTCGTCTACGCGTCGTCCAGTTCCGTATACGGCGGCAATACCAAGTTGCCGTTTTCCATCAAGGATGCCGTCGATACGCCGCTGTCGGTGTACGCGGCGACCAAACGGTCCATGGAATTGTTCGCCCATTCCTATTCCCATATTTATGCCATGCCGCTGACGGGGTTACGGTTTTTCACCGTCTACGGCCCCTGGGGCCGGCCCGACATGGCGGCGTTTATCTTCATCAGAAAAATCCTAGCCGGCGAGCCGATTCCGGTGTTCAACAACGGCAATATGCGCCGCGATTTTACCTATATCGACGACATCGTCGCCGGTGTTCTGGCCTGTCTAGACAAGCCGCCGGTGGCCCAAGAAGGCAGTGCGCCAAACCGCGTCTACAACCTCGGCAACAACAACGCAGAGCCGTTAATGCGGTTTATTTCGGTTCTGGAAGATGCGCTTGGCCAGAAAGCGGAAATCGATTTCCAGCCGTTGCAGACAGGTGATGTGCCTGAAACCTCCGCCGATATTTCCGAAACCCAGCGGGATTTTGGTTTCGAGCCCAAAACCACCATTGATGAAGGCCTGCCCCGACTGGTGGCGTGGTATCGGGAATATTACGGCGCCTAAGCAGACGCCCGTTTTATATTATTATGATCCGAGATACTGATGGTTAGACACCTAGCCTTGCTGTTCCTGCTGGCGTTGATCTGGGGATCGTCATTTGTGGCAATCAAGGTCGGGGTCGAAACCATCCCGCCCCTTACCCTGGCTACGGGACGGGTGGTCTTTGCCGCCCTGTTGCTATGGGGCTTCGCCCGCTTGCAGGGGCAGATGCTGCCCCGCGGGAAGCGTATTTGGTTTTACTGCTTTTTAATCGGCCTAATGGGCAATGGCCTGCCCTTCACCCTGATAAATTGGGGGGAGGTAAAAATCGACAGCGGCCTGGCCGCAATTTTGATGGCCGTCATGCCCCTGGTCACGGTGGTGCTGGCGCATTTCTTCACCGTCGGTGATCGCATGACCCTGGCCAAGCTGGCTGGCGTCGCTTTTGGTTTCGGTGGCGTTTTTATCCTGGTCGGCCCTGAAGCCCTAAAAGGATTGGGGGGTGACATTTGGCGGCAACTGGCGGTTTCTGGGGGCGCTACCTGTTATGCCATCGCCGCCATCCTGACCCGCAACATGCCGCCGGGGCCGTTGATTGCCCGTTCGGCGGCGGTGATGATTGCGGCGTCGGTGATGATGGTGCCGGTATCGTTGGCGTTCGATGCGCCGTGGACCATATCGCCATCCCCCGATGCGGTGCTGGCTGGGGTTTATCTGGGCCTGTTTCCGACGGCCTTGGCGACCATCGTCCTTTTCCACTTACTGCGGTACCGGGGCGCCAGCTTCATCGCGCCGGTTAATTACCTAATTCCGGTGTTCGGTGTTCTCTGGGGGATTGCGGCCCTGAGCGAAGAGGTGTCTCCGCGTGCGGTGGTGGCGCTGTCGGTAATCCTGGTGGGCATGGCCATCGCCCAGTATCAACGCCCCTCGCGCGACGGATAGACCGGAAGCAGGGTTACCTCAGCGGTACAGCGCTTCCAGTTGTTCCCCGTATTTTTCTTTAATCTTGTGGCGGCGAATTTTCATGGTCGGGGTCAACAACCCGTTGTCGGTGGTGAAGGGGGCGTCGGCGAGGATGAATTTTCGCACCTTTTCGATATTGGAAAGCGATGCGTTGACACCCTCCAACACCGCTGTAAGGGCATTAGTTACCCCCTCCACGCTTGCCAATCCCGTCGCCCATTCCGTGTCGGGGACAAGTAAGGCAACCAGGTGCGGGTGTTTGTCGCCATAGACCATGGCCTGGGCGATTTCCGGTTCGATGCTGAGAATTCCTTCGATCCGCTGCGGTGAAAGATTATCGCCACCGGAATTTACGATGATGTCCTTCTTGCGGTCGGTGATCTGCAAATGCCCGTCCGCATCAATAATGCCGATGTCGCCGGTATACACCCAACCGTCCCGAATTGTTTTCCGGGTCGCGTCCTCATTGCGCCAATATCCCTGCATGACCAGATCGCCCTTGACCAGGATTTCGCCGTCGTCGGCGATTTTGACCTGAACGTCCTTCATGGGCGGACCGACGGTGTGCAGTTTCATGGTGCTGGGCCGGTTGACGCTGACCGACGGTGAGGTTTCCGTCTGACCATAGCCTTGCAGGATTTGCAGCCCTAGGGCGGTAAAAAACATCCCGATTTCGGGATTTAAGGGGGCGCCGCCGGAGATCAGCGCCTTCAGCCGTCCGCCAAAACGGCCCCGCACCTTGTTACGGACCAGAATGTTCAAGGCCCAATCAACAAGGCGGTCGGTGAGGCTGAGACTGGCCGGGTCAAGATAACGCCGCGTGCCCAGTCCGACAGTCTTGTTGAACATTTTTTCCTTAATTCCGCCCGCCTTGCGGATACCGAGTGTGATCCGTTGATGGAGTGTCTCATAAAGCCTCGGCACCGCGGTCATGATGGTCGGCCGGGCTTCGATCATATTGGCGGCCAGAGTGTCGGCGCCCTCGGCGTAATAAATTTCGGCACAGATGGACATCGGGAAAAATTGTCCGGCCATGTGTTCGTAAGAGTGACTGAGCGGTAGGAAGGACAGGAACACTTCGTTATCCAGGCCCAATTCCAACAACCGGTCCCGCGCGCTTTCACAGTTGGACAAGATATTGCGGTGAGAGAGCATAACGCCTTTCGGCAGGCCCCCGGTGCCGGAGGTATAGATGATACAGGCGGTTTTTTCCGCGTCGACCTGCCTGGCCATTTCGATGATGTTCTGATGGCCCGCTCGGCCTTGTTCAATGACATCGTCAAGATGCAAGACTTGGAAGCTCAGTTCCTGAGATAGTTCCGGCGGATCCATGGCGATGACGAATTCCAGATCCGGCGCCTTCAGGGCGGCGGACAATAATGTTTCGGCCAGCCGGCGCGTCGACACGATGACGCCCTTGGCCCCGCTGTCGTGCAGGAGATGCAAGTGGTCGTCGCTGGTGTTGGTGGTATAGGCGGGAACGGTGATGGCGCCGGTGGACATAATCGCCAGGTCCGACACCAGCCACGCTGGGCGGTTTTCAGAAACCAGCATCACCCGATCGCCGGGGCCGACGCCCAGTGCCATCAATCCGCGCGCCAGCGGCGTGATGCGGGCGGCGGTTTCGCCCCAACTGAGTGATTGATAATTGCCGCCGCTTTTTTTCCAAAGGAACGGACGATCACCCATCCGGTCAACCTGATCGAAAAACATGGCCACAAGGTTGGGCCAGTCCCGGTCGCTCATATTAGTGTTTCCCTCCCGACGTTGGGGGCTATCATTACCATTGCCGTGGGTAATTTCCACTATTAAAGGACAAACCATGCCGAAACCGAAGGCAAAAACCAATGACTCCAAACTCCCCCGTTGGAATTTGAATGATTTGTATAGCGGTCCGAAATCTCAGGCTTTAAAGGATGATCTGGCTTGGGCTGCGATGGAGGCGAAAAAATTCCGCCGCGCCTTCGAAGGCACACTCAAGGGGATGGATGGCGCCGGGCTGGCCAAGGCGATCCAGCGGTACGAACGCCTGGCCGAGCGTATCGGCAAGATCATTAGTTATGGCCAATTACTGCACGCCACCAATCTCAGTGATCATGCCGTCAGCGCCTTTTATCAGACCCTGCAGGAACAGGTGACGGACATATCCACCGATACCTTGTTTTTCACCCTGGAGCTCAACCGGCTCAGCGACGCGGTGCTGAAACGCCAGTTGAAACACCCTAAAGCCGCCCGATATGCCCCATGGATCCGCGATTGCCGGGTCTTCCGCCCGCACCAGTTGACTGACGAGGCCGAAAAGCTTTTGCATGAGAAGTCGCTGACCAGCCACAACGCCTGGATCCGACTGTTCGGTGAAACCATGGCCGATTTGCGGTTTCCGGTTAAAACAGGAAGCCGGGTCAAGGAGATGACGCTAGCCGATACCCTCAACCTGTTGTCTGATAAAAGGGGCGACGTCCGCAAGAAAGGCGCGTTGGCGTTGAGCAAAGGGCTAGAAAGCAATATTCGGACCCTGACCCTGATTACCAACACGTTGGCCAAGGACAAGGAGATCGAAGACCAATGGCGTAGGTACCCGTCGCCGATGTCCTACAGAAATCTCGCCAACCAGGTCGAGGACGAGGTTGTCGACGCCCTGGTCGATGCGGTGAAGGGGAATTATGCCAATTTGTCGCACCGCTATTACAAATTGAAAGCCAAGTGGTTCGGGGTTCGCAAGCTCAACACTTGGGACCGCAACGCGCCGCTACTGGAGGATTCCGACCGGCGCTTTTCCTGGGACCAGGCGCGGGACACGGTGCTGGGCGCCTACGGCAGTTTCGCGCCGGAGATGGCGACCATCACCAAACAGTTTTTCGATAAACGCTGGATCGATGCGCCGCCAAGCCCAGGCAAGGATTCAGGCGCGTTCTCTCATTCCACGGTGCCTTCGGTGCATCCCTATGTGATGATGAACTTCCACGGTAAGGCCCGCGACGTTATGACCCTGGCCCATGAATTGGGCCATGGGGTGCATCAGGTGCTGTCGGCCCGTCAAGGCGCGCTGATGTCCGATACCCCCCTGACCCTGGCGGAAACGGCTTCGGTGTTCGGCGAAATGCTGACCTTCCAGGCCATGCTCAAGGCCGAGACCAAGCCAGCGCGCCGCCGTATCCTGCTGGCCGGCAAGGTCGAGGACATGATGAACACCGTCGTCCGCCAGATCGCCTTTCATCAATTTGAAGAACGCGTCCATGGTGAGCGCCCTCAGGGCGAACTCAGCGCCCAGCGCCTCGGCGAAATTTGGATGGAGGTGCAGCGCGAAAGTCTTGGTCCGGCTTTTCGTTTCGATGACGAATACAGCCCCTTCTGGGCTTATATCCCGCATTTTCTGCACGCGCCGTTTTACGTCTATGCCTATGCCTTCGGCGATTGTCTGGTGAACTCGCTCTACGATGTCTTCCAGAACGGCCATCCGGGGTTTGAGGCCAAGTATTTTGATATGCTGAAAGCCGGCGGCACGCTTCGCCACAAACAGTTGTTAGCGCCGTTCGGGCTGGATGCGTCGGATCCGGCATTCTGGAACCGGGGCTTGGGCGTGGTTTCCAGGTTCATCGACGAACTGGAGGATGCCCTATAGGCGTTGTAGGATGCTCCCATGCATGTAGACGGCGAAATCCTGGATAAGAAATTTATTCCGAAAGGCGATGCGATTTTCCGCGATGGGGACCCTGGCGAGGCCGCTTATCTTATAGAATCCGGGACCATGGGCATCTTCAAGACCGTTGAGGGTGAGGAGATTCAACTCGCCACCATGTCCGATGGCGAGCTATTAGGTGAAATGGCCATTATCGACGGATTCGCGCGCATGGCCCATGCCATTGCCCTGGAAGACAGCGTCGTCGTTACTATCCCCCGCGCCGGTATTGATGCGATGCTGGCCAAGCAGAACCCCCTGATCAAAACGCTGATCCAGATTCTTGTCGACAACCTCCGCAATGTGCATGAGATCTATATGAAGCGGCCGCGCAGCGTGCATGATTTTCTCAACGCCATTGACTTTCACGCCGGCGGACTGACCCGAAACCTGGAACACAACAAGGGCGCCGACCCCACGGGTGAGGGATTTGAGCGGTTGAAGCAGATCGAGAAACAATTGGAAGGGCTGCGCGATCAATTCAACGCCTATCGGGACAGAAGGACCGATGTGTTGGATGAAGACGGAGAAAAGAAGCAATGAGCGATCCAATTTTCCATTTTTTGTCGGCCGCGCCTGACCCGGTGGCGCCGTTTTCCCATGCGGTGGAGGCCGACGGCTGGGTTCAGCTGACCGGTCAAATGCCCACCGACCCCGACGACCTGACAAAGCCACTTGCCGATGGCATCGAAGCACAGACACGGCGGGTGATGGATAACTTGGCTCTGGTTCTGGCCGAATTGGGCTTGGGGCTAGAACATGTGACCTCGGCCAGGGTCTACCTGACCGAGTTCGAGCGCGATTACCAGGCCATGAATGAAGCCTACGCATCTTATTTTCCCACCGACCGGCGGCCGGCCCGGACCTGCGTCGGCGTTACCGGGCTGGCGGTGAAGGCATTGGTGGAAATAGATATGGTCGCCAGAAGGCCCTAAACGGGGGCGCATTTCCAATTTGTTAAATGTTTTCTGGTAACCCTCAAGCAAATGAGAAAACAAGCGTCATCGAACGCTATTAGCCTGGGGGATTATCCAATTATACGCTTTTATAGAATTCTGTTTGCCTCGACGTTGGCGCCGCTGGTACTCGGCGGGTGTATTTTTCCGGCGAGCGTCCAAATCGCCTCTTTTATCGCCGACGGCATCTCATTGGTGACCACGGACAAAACGCTTGGCGACCATGGCTTGTCGGCGGTCACCAACCGGGACTGTGCCGTATGGCGTGCGGTCAACGGCGAAGACATCTGCCGTGATGAAGAGCCGGGCGACAGCCCGGTCATGGTTGCCGATGCTGGGTCCGATGCGGCGATAGAATCAGAAGACCTGTCACCAATCGTTGCCCCGGCAAATAGGTTGGTTGACGCGGAAGATGTGAATCTGGTCAGAACGCTGAAGATTGAGATCGCCAGTCTCGAGCCCATTGAGTCTCCGACCGCTCAGGCGTTCTTTTCCGATCTCAAAGAAGCCCCCATCGCTTCCGCGGCGCCGGCGGCGAAAACCTCGCCGTCCGAAAGCCCTATTCTGACGCCGGCCGCCGTCAAACCCGAAGGCGGGACATTCTTCGTAATAGCAAGCTTTAGCCGCTTACCTGGAGCGACGCGCTTCGCCCGCCGCCACACGGCGTTGGCTACGCAGGTCATTGCCGGCACGACAAAAGGCAAAACCGTTTATCGGGTCGCCACCGGCCCCATCGGCAAATCACAGCGCCCGGCCATGCGGGCAAAGCTGGCCGATAGCGGTTTCGATGATGCCTGGACCTTAAAATTGAAAGCGCCCAAGGTCGTCGTCGAATTGGCGGCATTGAATTCACCGGCCGCTCATCGGTTCCAGTAATAGGCGTTCAATCGGGGCCGGAAAAGTATTCATGAACCTCACTGGTATCGCCAAAGGGTAATTCAGCGGAGAGAATATTGTTTACCGTTTCTCCATCGTTCGAGAGCGGGAAACGGCTCAACTCAGTTATGGCCCAGAGATCACGTTTTACCGGTATTCGCTGAACGAACAATTGGGGTTCGCGCATTTCGATAGTATGTTTGTATTGTTGGGAGAGCAATTCACTGTACGGCGGCGGGTCGAGTTCGGACACCAGTTTGTTGGTCTGATCGTATCCGTGGAACTGGACGTGCCAGGTACCCCAAAACCGACATCTGAAATCCATCGGGCTTCCGACCACATCGATCACAACGAGGTGCGGAATGAGCGGTAACGGCAGGTCCATTAAATTAATATCGGACCAAGGGGGTGCAAATCGCGCCCCACGCTTGTCATTCCAGTAATCCAGAATAACAAGTATTTAAGGATGTCGCCTTAAGAGGGTTTTCTGTTAATTTAGCCCATCCCTTTATTTTCTAATTCCTCAATAGCGCTTTCCGTCTTTTTCAGATCATCCAGTTCCATGCCGCGGAGCACGTTGGGCGCCTTGGAGAATTGGATTTCCGTGTAAGGGACGACCTCGATGCGATTACCCCAGGGATCGCGAAAATTGAGGCCCCGTTCCAGCATTTCCACCCCCATTTCCTCTAGCACGGCGCGGATCGGTTCGCGATCATCGACGACGAAGCCAAAATGACGTTTATCATCCGGCGCAGGTACGTCATTGAGGCTTAACTGCAAAAATTGATCGCCCATATCAATAAAGGCTTGGGTATCATTTTTGCCCCGGAGCGAGAAATCAAAAATTCTTCCATAAAATTCAAGCGCGGCTTCGATATCCCCGACTTCCAATACGACATGATTGATGCCCATGGCCTTGGCTTTTTTGGGTTGCTTGCTCATTGGTCGACACACCTTATTTTTTGAAAAGTTTGGAAAGGTAAATTTAACGGCGACTAGAAATAACCAAATACATTTTAATGGTGAAACCGACCGACGGAAAGACCGGGGCCGGGGCTTGTGAATTCAGGCGCGAGGAGGCATAACAAGCCCTGCAAAAAGTGAATTAGCCTATCCGGACGACAAGGACGATCTTCCCATGAAAATTGCCATCCTTAAGGAACGCCGCGATAACGAAACACGGGTCGCGGGTTCTCCTGAAGTGGTCAAAAAGCTGATTGATCTCGGCTTTCAGGTCGCCGTCGAAAAGGACGCCGGGCATGGCACTTCCTTTACCGATGGCGCCTTCAAGGACGCCGGGGCTTCCATTGCCGGTAGCGCCGCGGCGGCGATCACCGGCGCCGATGTGGTGTTTAAGATTCTGGCCCCGGATGCCGGTGAGCTAAAGCAATTCAAGAAGGGTCAAATCCTGGTCGCTTCCCTGGGCGCACTTTCCAACCCGAAAGAAATGCCGGGCTTTGCGCGGGCCGGTTTGACCACTTTCGCCATGGAATTAATGCCCCGCATCACCCGGGCACAAAGCATGGATATCCTGTCGTCCCAATCCAACCTTGCCGGTTATAAGGCGGTGTTGGACGCGGCGGCTGAATTCGGGCGCGCTTTTCCGATGATGATGACGGCGGCAGGCACGATAGCGCCGGCCAAGGCCTTTATCATGGGCGTCGGTGTTGCCGGCCTACAGGCCATCGCCACTGCCAAGCGGCTGGGGGCAGTGGTGACGGCGACGGACGTGCGCCCGGCGACCAAGGAACAGGTGGAAAGCCTGGGCGGTAAATTCCTGGTGGTTGACCCTGAGATGGAAAAGGATGCCCAGACCGAAGGCGGGTATGCCAAGGAAATGCCGCCGGAATATTTTGCCAAGCAAAAGAAAGTCGTTGCCGAACACATCACCAAACAGGACATCGTCATCACCACGGCGTTGATCCCCGGGCGCCCGGCCCCGGCGTTGGTCAGCGAAGACATGGTCGCCTCCATGAAGCCCGGTTCGGTGATCGTCGATTTGGCGGTAGAGGCCGGCGGTAACTGCCCGTTGTCGAAGCTCAATCAGATCGTCACCACCAAGAACGGTGTCAAGATTGTCGGCCACGGTAATGTCGCCGGCCGATTGGCGGAAGATGCCAGTCAGCTTTTTGCCAAGAACCTGCTCAATTTCATTACCCCCCTGGTTGATGGGGAGACAAAAACGCTGGCCATCGATTGGGAAGATGAAATTGTCACCGGCACGCTGGTGACGAAGGACGGAAAAGTCGTCCACCCGAGGCTGACGGCAAAAGAACCGGCGAAGAAGGCTGCTAATAAATCGATAACTGCAAAGAAACCGGCCTCAAAGCCCAAGCGAAAAGGCAAATAATCATGGATGCGGAAACCCTTCGGGATATGGCCGCGGAATTGGCGACGCAAGCGGCCGCCCTCTTTGAAAACACCGAGAAACTCGCCAATGCCTTGACCAAATTGGTCGAGGTTCAGTCTCAAGGCGGCGGAGATCAGTTTCTCGGCCTGTTCACGATTTTCGTACTCGCCTGTTTTGTCGGTTTTTACGTGGTCTGGAGCGTCACCCCGGCGTTGCATTCGCCGTTGATGGCGGTCACCAACGCCATTTCTTCGGTGATCATCGTCGGCGCTTTGCTGGCTGCCGGACCCAGCGAATTTGATTTTTCAAAACTCATGGGCTTTATCGCCGTTACTCTGGCATCGGTTAATATCTTCGGCGGCTTCATTGTCACCCAGCGGATGCTGGCCATGTTCAAGAAGAAAAGCTAGGTGGGAGCATGACAGGATTTGCCTATCTCATCGCTTCCGTGCTGTTCATTATGGCGCTCCGGGGGCTGAGTTCACCTGAGTCGGCCCGCCAGGGCAACATGTTCGGCATTACCGGCATGGTCATTGCCATCCTGACCGCGTTGTCCGACCCATCCGTTGTCAGTTTTTCCATGATCCTGGTCGGGATGCTTATCGGCGGTTTTATCGGTACCGTGGTCGCGCTCAGGATCCAGATGACGGCGCTACCGCAATTGGTTGCCGCATTCCACAGCCTAGTCGGCCTTGCCGCCGTGTTCGTCGCAGGCGCCGCTTTTTACAACCCCGAGGCCTATAATATAGGCACTCCGGGCGATATCTATACCGGCAGTATCATTGAAATGTCTTTAGGGCTGATCATCGGCGCCATTACCTTTTCCGGCTCGGTTATCGCGTTTGCCAAACTGCAGGGCATGATGAGCGGCAACCCGATCACCTTCCGCCTGCAGCACCCCCTGAATGGCTTGATCGCCGGGTTGATTGTCCTGACGATGTTGATGTTGATCTCGGGCCAGACGCCGGGCACGTTTTGGACGCTGGCGGGATTGAGCTTCCTGATCGGTTTCCTGCTCATCATTCCCATCGGTGGCGCCGATATGCCAGTGGTGGTCTCGATGCTGAACTCGTACTCCGGCTGGGCCGCTTGCGGCATCGGCTTCACCCTTTCCAATCCGGCCCTGATTATTACCGGCGCCCTGGTCGGATCGTCGGGCGCCATCCTCAGCTACATCATGTGCAAGGGCATGAATCGGTCCATCATCAACGTCCTATTGGGCGGGTTCGGCGGCGATACTGGCGGCGCGTCCGCGGCTGCGTCCACTGGCGATAAAACGGCGAAATCCGGCGCCGCCGCCGATGCCGCCTTCCTGATGAAGAACGCCAACAAGGTCATCATCATTCCCGGTTACGGTATGGCGGTGGCCCAGGCCCAGCACGCGCTTCGTGAAATGGCGGATGTGCTTAAGGCGGAAGGCGTCGGGATCGCCTACGCCATCCACCCGGTGGCCGGACGGATGCCGGGGCACATGAACGTATTGCTGGCCGAAGCCAACGTACCCTATGACGAGGTTTTTGAGTTGGACGAAATCAACCACGAATTTTCATCCGCCGACGTCGCCTTCGTCATCGGCGCCAACGACACCACCAATCCGGTGGCCAAGACCGATCCCTCCAGCCCGATTGCCGGGATGCCGATCCTGGAGGCGGGAAAAGCGGGCACGGTGCTGTTCGTGAAGCGCTCGCTGTCGCCCGGTTATGCCGGTGTCGACAACCCCTTGTTCTATGCTGATAACGCCATGATGCTGTTCGGCGACGCCAAGAAAATGACCGAGGAAATCGTCCAGGCGTTGGCCTAGGGGTAGCTTTCCCCAAATTCCAGGCACACGAAAACCGCCGTGGTGGAAACTTCGGCGGTTTTTTTTAAGGTGACCAAGCGAAAAGCCTTACATGGCCTTATTAGAAACCTTCGCGCTCCAGGCGCTTGCGTTCCAGCTTGCGGGCGCGGCGAATGGCCTCGGCTTTTTCCCGGGCTTTGCGTTCCGACGGCTTTTCATAGGAACGGCGAAGCTTCATCTCGCGGAAGATGCCTTCGCGCTGCATTTTCTTCTTCAGCGCCTTGAGGGCCTGATCGACGTTGTTATCTCTTACCGTGACTTGCAAAGATTATTCTCACTCTTCATGTTAAGATTAGGAAACTTAAGTGTTTCCGTAACAAGGGTGCGCTATCTATCATACCCATACTGTCATGGGAAGGGCGAAAGCCTAAAAATTGATAAGTTTTAAGGATTAGCACATGGCCATCCTGAAACTCGCCAGAATGGGGCATCCGGTTCTAAAGCGCACCGCCGACGCCATTGACGACCCTACGGCGCCTGAAATCCGCCGCCTGATCGCCGATATGGTGGATACCTTGGCCGATGCTTCCGGCGTTGGGCTGGCTGCACCACAGGTTCATGTGCCCAAACGACTGGTCATTTTTCATATTCCGGAAAGCCGTGCCCGCGAAGCCCTGGACGATGATATGGAAGAGGGGGAAGATGAAGAGGATGAAGAGGATGACGAAGAAAACGGCAATGGAGACGCCGTTCCCATGACGGTGTTGATCAACCCCGAGATCGAAGCCCTGAGCGATGAAACCGTCATCGGCGTCGAGGGATGCCTGTCATTACCAGATATGATCGGCCGTGTGCCGCGGTTCAGGCATATTCGCTATAAGGCCCTAACCCCTGACGGTTCCAACATCGAGCGGGAGGTCAGCGGGTTTCACGCGCGTGTGGTTCAACATGAATGCGATCATTTGGAAGGAATCCTGTACCCTATGCGCATGGAAGACCTGTCGACGCTGGGGTACGTGGATGAAATGGGCCGCAGCGAATTGCCCCTGGGCGAACGAATACGGGAAAGAAAAAAGGCGGCGGACAATGACTGAGCTAACCTCCAGGCGTGATAAAATTCTTCTCGCCAGCCTCCATCACGTGGTTTTTGACGGCTGGACCAAGGCGGCGCTACAGGCCGGGGTCCAGGATGCCGGTTTTGACGCCGATATGGCCCTTCGGGCATTTCCCGGTGGGCTACCTGATTTGGCCCAACACATGGCCGATTGGGCCGACCGGCGCATGCTGGATGAATTGGCCGATCTGGATCTTGATGCCATGCGGGTGCGGGATCGCGTCGCCGCCGGCGTCAAGGCACGGCTGCAAGTGGTTACCCCATACCGCGAGGCCATGCGCCGCCTATTGGCGTATCTGACCCTACCGCAGAATGCGCCGATGGCGGCACGGCAGACCTGGCGCACGGTGGACGAAATTTGGTACGCCGCCGGAGATGACGCCGCCGATTTTAATTATTACACCAAGCGTTCGCTTCTATTACCGGTCTATACGACGACGGTGTTGTACTGGCTAAATGACGATTCCGATGGCATGGCTGCGACCTGGGATTATTTGGACCGCCGGATCTCCGATGTCCTCAAGGTTCCGGCTTTGAAGGCGCGCATCCAAAAGGCTTTGTCGTCGCTGCCAGGGCCGTTTGCTGCCTTCCGCCGCGCGCGGGGGTAAGGGAACCGGATCACCTTAAAAATAAGGGGGCGCGATTGGGGAAACCGCGCCCCCTGTCGTTGTAGGAAATGTCACTGTCCCTTTAGGGGCAGGGTGCCGTTCCGAGGTAATATCAGCCTGGGAAGTTCGGCATTTTCGGCGGTGGGGGAACCGCCGTCTGAACAAAAGAATGCCCCAATCCCCGCCCCGTGGCCAGTAACGTTCAAACACGCTTTTGTGAGCACCTCTCTGGTGTGTTTCTTTTCTCTCGCTTATGATAATGACGCCTAGGAACGGAAATATCATGATACCGCCCGAGACCACCTCTGTTCATCCTGATACGCCCCAGACCGGGGCGCCCGGCGGCGTGCTCGGCGACCCACAGCAGGATTTGGCGGATCACTTCCTCGCCTGTACCCGGCTGGGGCGGTATTTGACCGTGTTCGACGGCAGCCGCTTCGTCATTACCGATGATTTCCGCGACGCACCGGTGCTGCCGGAAGCCGCCGCCATGGCATCGATTTATTCCAAGGATCTGTTGGTCGCCCAGGCCGCCTTGTTGCCTCTGGGGGGCGCGGTCCACAAGATGTCGGTGACGAAACGCGAAAAATACGAACGCCTTTTCAAGTTGATCGAGGAAAATGCCCTTTCCGAAATGGTCCGGCATTCGGCCCGTGACGTTCTCAGCGCCGGTTTCCGCAACGCTGAAATCCGGGCCTTGGAGGCGGAACTGGGGGATAAGCTCAGCCCGGCCCGTATCCGCTACAGGGAATTTTTGGAAATCGTCAAGCAACTGATGGCCCGCAAAATCACCGCCGGGCCGTTTCTGGATGAATTCAAGGATTTCACCCAGGTCGTGGCCGGCAAGCTGGACTTTGGGATTTACAGTTTTTGCCTCGATCGCATGTTCGGGAGCGCCCGTATCACGATTAAGGTGAAAAAGCTTCTGGTCCTGGAAATTCTCCAATTTCCGCCGATCATCCGTCGCGAATTGCTGACCGACATTCTGGCCTTGCATGGTCAAATCCGGGAATTGGTGGAATTCATCAAATACATGGTTGCCATCGAACTCGGCAAGAACGCCGCCATTGAGATTGAATTGCTGGAAGCCTTTAAGCTTCAACGGTTATCCATGGAAGATATCGAAACCAGCCTGAAAGCGAGAACAGGCCAGGCGTAATCACGGCCCTGTTCTCGGCCAACCGTTTCCCATAACGGTTATTTCGATGGATTGTCGGCAATCGTGTCGTTTTGCATTTTTCTAAAATCGTCCACGGCCTGGGCGATTTTTTCGTCACTCAACGCCAAGATAGCCGCCGCCAACAGGGCGGCGTTTTTCGCCCCCGCTTTGCCGATGGCCAAGGTGCCGACAGGAACCCCGCCCGGCATCTGCGCCATGGACAAAAGGCTATCCATGCCACCCATGACCTTAGTTTCCATGGGCACGCCAAGAACCGGCAATGGGGTCAGGGCGGCGATAACACCGGGTAGCGCCGCGGCCATTCCGGCGCCGGCGATGATCACTTTCAAGCCCCGGTCGCGGGCGGTCTTAGAATAATCGTTGACCAGTTCGGGATTTCGGTGAGCCGAAAGGATTTTTGCCTCATAAGGGATGTTGAGTGCTTCCAACGTCTCCATCACATTGTTCATAACGTCCCAATCGGACTTGGAGCCCATCAGGATGCCGACGATAGGGGTGTCGTTGGCCATGGCAGGGGTACCTTTTTTGGTCTGCGTCGCCCAGGAAAGCGGGCAATTATAGAAATCCGTGCCGTCGAGGCAAGCGCCGTCAACGAACCGTTAACCATATACTATGTTATAATGAATTTTTGGCGTTATTCCTTGTGTAGAAACCCTTGAGTAAAGGACACGCGGGATGGACGTGAATAAGACCCATTCCATTACTCCCTTGGGCTCCGGTGGCTCCAGGCAGGGACAAGGCCGTGACCCCGGTGAGGAAAAGCGGGACAATGGTGAGGGTGCTGAGCCTCCGGAATCACCTTGGGAAGGCATAGAAGCGTTCGCTTTTGACGGTCTTCTGGCCGATGGCCTGTCGCCTGAAATTCAAAAAGCTTTCTAAGCGCTAACCAGTCAGATCGAACCGCTGCGGGCAGAGGTCGAACGGGCCCGGGCTCGCGAATTCCATTTTAAGGAATTGGCCGAGACCCATTCATTTCTTCCTTTGCCGGGACGGCGCGAGTTTTTCCGCGAATTGACCCACGTGCTTGCCCACATGGAAGGCCTGACAACACCAAGCCTGATCGTACTGCATTTGGTAAATGCCGATGACATCCGTCGGCGCCTGGGCAGGAACGCACTGGATGGAGTGCTGATTCATGTCTCATCGGTCATCGATACTATTCTGGAGCCCACGGATGTCGCGGGCAGTTTGGGCGGAAACGATTTCGGCCTCATCCAGCTGGTATCCGATCTAACCTTGGCGCAAAATAAAGCCAAGGACCTGGTTCAGGCGATTGCCGCCGCCCCCTTCCAGTGGCAGGGAAAAATCACCCCCCTGGAGACCATGGCCGGTGTTGCGACCCTCGCGACGACGGAGACCCCGGAAGCCGCCCTGATTGCCGCGGACAAGGATTTGATCAGTGGACCGGGTTTTATATCCGGTGAGGACGAAACCCCGTAGGCTCTCCCTGCCGACGAATAAGCGGATTGGCACCTTCCAAAGGTGATCAGACCTTCAAGCAATAATGTCGGGCAAAAGCCGATTCTGGATTTGTAGAATTTCGTCTTTTAATACCAGCTTGCGCTTTTTCAGCCGCTGAATTTCCACCTGATCGAAAGGTGGGGTGTCCAAAAGCTCGGTTATCTCATCATCCAATTGGCGATGCTTGATCGTCAAGTCCGAGAGCTGTTTCTTCAGGGCTTCCGTAGTTTCCATCGGCCTAGGGATTTTTTGATGGGGAACCTATAATAACAGATGTTGAGTTGAAACGGTAGGGCGACCAGGGGTTGCTGGAAATCAATTCCGGAACAAGTAGATTTTTGAGCCAATTTTGATTATGATGGGAGTTGTTGGCATTATTTGATTTAGAAAGGGTAATGGCATGGGTCTGGACGATAAGATCGTTTCTCTAAAAGATGAACATCAAGCTCTTGAAAATGCTCTCGAAAAAGAAGAAAGCCGACCTCACCCCGACGATTTTGAAATCGCCATTCTCAAAAAGCAAAAACTTCGAATAAAAGACCAAATGGCGGCCATATCCAGCGCTTAAGGATTCGCTTGACTGATCTCCCCGGATTTGGGTCCGGGGTAATTATTTAAATCTAATTTGGTTGCACGTTTGCGCCTATGGGTGCTTGCGTCCGTTGTGTCGGGCTTATAGTTGCTTGGCTTTTTCCCTGAGCTTGAACTTCTGAATTTTTCCGGTTGACGTCTTCGGCAGGATTCCGAAAATTATTGTTTTAGGTGCCTTAAAGTGGGCGATGTTGTCGCGGCAAAATTCGATAATTTCATCTTCGCCGGGCGGTTGGTCAGGATTTTTCAGTTCAATAAAGGCGCAAGGCGTTTCCCCCCATTTCTCATCGGGTCTGGCGACCACGGCGGCGGTAAGCACGGCAGGGTGTTTGTAGAGAACATTTTCAACTTCAATGGAAGAGATATTCTCGCCGCCGGAAATAATAATGTCCTTGGACCGGTCTTTGAGTTGCATGTATCCGTCCGGGTGGCTTACCCCTAAATCGCCGGAGTGGAACCAGCCGTCTGCAAGGCTTTCATTCGTGGCGTCTTGGTTTTTCAGATATCCCTTCATGACGACATTGCCCCGGAACATGACTTCGCCGATTGTTTCGCCGTCATCGGGTACCGGCGTCATGGTTTCCGGGTCCATGACCCGTAAGCCCTGAAGCATGTGATAGTTAACCCCCTGGCGGGCTTTCAGTTCGGCTTGTTCTTCGATGGGGCGGTCGTTCCATTCGTCATGCCAAGAACAGATGACAGCCGGCCCGTAGGTTTCCGTCAAGCCGTACACATGGGTGACGTTAAAACCCTGGCGCTGCATTTTTTCAAGCGTGCTTGCCGGTGGCGGAGCGGCGGCGGTCATCACGTTGACGGTGTGTGAGAAGTCCTTTCGTTCCGCATCGTCGGCATTAACGACCATATTCAATACGATCGGCGCGCCGCAGAAATGCGTGACCCCATGCGTTGCGATGGCGGTAAATATTTCGCCCGCCGCGACCCGCCTGAGGCAGACATTGACGCCGGCGATGGCAGCCACCGACCAGGGAAAGCACCAGCCGTTGCAATGGAACATCGGCAGCGTCCACAGATAGACCGGATGGTGCGCCATATTCCAGCCGATAATATTGCTGGTCGCGTTCAGGTAAGCGCCCCGGTGATGATAGACGACTCCCTTGGGGTTCCCGGTGGTGCCGGACGTGTAATTGAGAGAGATTGCCTGCCATTCGTCAGCGGGGAGATTCCAATCAAAGTCCGCATCGCCTTCTTCCAATAACGCCTCGTAGTCTTTTTCGCCCAGTCTTTCGTGACTGATGTCGTCTCCGGCTTCGCTATCGTCGATGTCGATAACGGGAATGTCCCGCCCCAACTGGGCCAGGGCCTCTTTGATGGTTTCGGAAAATTCGGTGTCGGTGATCAGCAGCTTGGCCTCACCTTGGTTGAGGCAATAGGCGATGGTTTTGGCGTCTAGCCGGACATTAAGGGTGTTCAATACCGCACCAGACATAGGAACGCCGAAGGCCGCTTCGAGCATTTCCGGCGTGTTGGATCCAATGACGGCAACGGTTTCACCAACAGCAATACCCCGATGGGCCAGTGCGGAGGCTAGGCGGCGGCAACGGGCGTAGGTCTGGCTCCAGGTATAACGCTTGTTTCCATGAACGACGGAGAGGTGATCGGGATAAACCGCCGCCGTGCGCCCGATAAACGATAACGGCGTCAATGGGGTAAAATTTGCGGTATTTTTGCCCAGGCCTGTTTCGTAAATATTTTCGTTGCTCATCGGCTCCCCTCAGTTTGCAGAGTGCCACAAATCGGCTTTGCATAAAAAGCCGTTTTAGCCCAAACTTCCAGAAATAATGCAAAGGAGCAGGGAGGGTAAGCATTCACCATGAGCAACGCCTTTGACGACGCCTATCGGCGGTCTATGGATGATCCCGAGGGTTTTTGGGGTGATGTCGCCGAGGATGTGCGATGGATCAAGAAATGGGATCGGGTCCTGGATTCATCCAACAAGCCTTTTTACAGGTGGTTTTCCGGGGCAGAGGTAAATACCTGCTTTAATGCGGTGGACCGTCATGTGGAAGAAGGCCGGGCCGATCAACTGGCGTTGATTTACGATTCCCCTGTGACCGGCAATACGGTCCGCACCTATACCTACAAACAGCTCCTTGACGAGGTAGCCGGGTTCGCCGGCGTCTTGAAGGCGAATGGGGTGGAAAAAGGCGATCGTGTCCTTATTTACATGCCCATGGTGCCCGAGGCCGCCATCGCCATGCTGGCTTGCGCCCGTATCGGTGCCATTCATTCCGTGGTCTTTGGCGGCTTCGCTTCCAACGAACTGGCGGTGCGTATAGACGACGCCAAGCCTAAGGTTATCGTGTCGGCGACTTGTGGGATCGAAGTTGGTCGCGTCATCGAATATATGCCGTTACTGAACGGCGCCATCGATATGGCTGCCCATAAACCCAATCATTGCATCATCCTTGAACGCCCGGAATTTAAGACGGTGCTTAGCGAGGGTCGAGATATCGACTGGGCAACGGCAATGGAATCGGCGGTCCCGGCCGAATGCGTGCCGGTCTTGGCTACTGATCCGCTTTATATCCTTTATACCTCGGGCACCACCGGCGAGCCCAAGGGCGTTGTTCGCGACAACGGCGGACACCTGGTGGCATTGAAATGGTCCATGAAAAACATTTATGGGGTTGACCCTGGAGACGTGTATTGGGCGGCATCGGATGTTGGCTGGGTGGTCGGCCATTCTTATATCGTTTATGCGCCCTTGTTCCACGGCTGCACGACCATCCTTTATGAAGGCAAACCCGTTGGCACACCCGATGCCGGTGCGTTTTGGCGGGTCATTAGCGACCATAAAGTCAATGTCATGTTTACCGCGCCGACGGCGTTTCGCGCCATCAAGCGCGAAGATCCGGACGGCAAGTTGATGCAGGATTATGACCTTTCCCACTTTCGCCACCTGTTTCTCGCCGGAGAGCGAACCGATTCCGACACCCTCCATTGGGCCGAAGAAAAGATCGGCGTGCCGGTGATTGATCATTGGTGGCAAACGGAAACCGGCTGGTCCATTGCCGCCAATTGCATCGGTCTGCACGCCTTTCCGGTGAAGCCGGGATCACCGACAAAAGCGGTTCCAGGTTGGGATGTGCAAATTCTGGATGAAAACGTCACGCCGGTGAAGGATGGCGTTATCGGCGCCATCTGCATAAAACTGCCGTTGCCGCCCTCCAGCCTGCCGACGCTGTGGAATGCCGATGATCGGTTTATCGAGTCCTATTTGACGGAATTTCCAGGTTTTTACAAAACCGCTGACGCCGGATATCGGGACGAAGACGGCTACCTTTATATCATGGCGCGAACCGACGACATCATTAACGTCGCCGGGCACCGGCTTTCCACGGGGGGCATGGAAGAAGTCTTGTCAAAGCATCCCGATGTCGCCGAATGCGCGGTCATCGGCGTTGCCGACGACCTCAAAGGGCAGCTTCCGGTCGGTTTTCTGGTACTAAAAGTAGGGGTCGACAAAGATCACGCCGACATTATTTCGGAAGTGATCACCATGGTCCGCGATCAGATTGGTCCCGTCGCGGCATTCAAAACAGCCAGTGTAATTGATCGTTTACCAAAAACCCGATCCGGAAAAATTCTTCGCGGCACCATGCAGAAAATTGCCGATAACGAAGACTATAAAATGCCGGCGACCATCGACGATCCGGCGATTTTGGATGAAATCAAAGAAGCCCTTGAAGGGATCGGCTACGCCTCCTCTCGTACAGCGTAGCCGAAATCAGACTCTTTGCCCTTAACTGCCGGCGTTGTCCTCGGGTGAAGGCGCCGGGGTGTCCTCCTCCTTGGGCGTCGTCGGCGGCGTCGAGAAGACGTCTTCGGCGACCTTGAGCACCTCGGGCGTTGCACCGTCGTCACTGTTTTCCTCGGTAACCGCGAACACCGGGACCTCTTCTGCCTCTAGGGCCCTTTCCCTGTCTGCCTTGGCCTCGCCCTTGAGGAGCAGCGTTTCACCGGGTTTTGGGATACGGATGGGGTCGTCAGAATTGGCCTTATCAGGCTTGTCCATCGCTTCCGGAACGATTCCGGCCTTGGCGCGGGCCAAGGCGACTACTTTTTCTAGTTCAGGGGCTGCGCATAGGCCGAGGGCGACGGGATTCTGGGGCTTGATATTGGTCATATTCCAATGCGTGCGTTCGCGGATGGCGTTGATGGTCGGTTTGGTGGTGCCAATCAGCTTGGAAATCTGCGCGTCGGACAGTTCCGGATGGTTCTTGACCAGCCAGGAAATGGCATCGGGGCGGTCCTGGCGCTTGGAAACGGGGGTATAGCGTGCGCCTTTTTTTCGTGCCTTGGGCAGCGGGTTTTTGGGCTTGGCCAATTCAAGGCGGGCACTGGAATCGGCGAGGCAACGGTCTAGTTCCTCTTGCGTTAATTCACCGCCGGCAATCGGGTCTAAACCCTGCATGCCTGTCGCGACTTCGTCATCAGCAATGGCCTGGACTTCCAAATTATGTAGACCACAAAAAGCGGAAATTTGTTCGAACGTCAGTGCCGTATTTTCAACTAGCCAAACAGCGGTCGCCTTTGGCATCAGAGGATGCGCCATCTTTTTTTTCCTTTTCCAGAAAGCTTTGAGATCGCCGCCGCTAAGACGGACCCCAATAACCGGCCTTTTATACAGGCGCTGGGGGGTAGGGGTCAAACATCACTGCGCCAGGATTATGGAAGCAGGACGATTTTGCCGATGTGTTGGCTCGATTCCATCAACGTATGGGCATCCGCGGCGTCTTGCAGGGGGAACGTGGCATGGATCACGGGGGCAATTTCTGCGTTTGCGATCATTGGCCAGACGGTTTTCTCAAGCGCCCTTGCGATCTCGCCCTTGCGCTCAATAGGCAACGGTCTCAGGGTCGAGCCGGTGAGGGTCAGGCGTTTCAGCATGACCGGCATGAAGTTAATTTCCGCTTTTGAGCCGCCCAGAAAGGCAATCGACACTTGGCGGCCATCGGGGGCCAGGGCCTTGATATTCCTTGCCAGGTAATCCCCGCCGACCATGTCCAGAATCACATTGACGCCGATACCGCCGGTGAAATCCTTGACGGCGTCGACGAAGTCTTCTTCCTTGTAATTCACCGCGCGCTCGGCGCCCAACTCCCGGCAGATCCGGCATTTTTCGTCGCTTCCGGCGGTCGTTATCACTTTTGATCCAAGCCTGGAGGCGATTTGAATGGCTGTCGTTCCGATGCCGCTGGACCCACCGTGGACCAGCAACGTTTCGCCGGGTTTGAGCCCGGCGCGCTCGAAGACATTGGTCCACACGGTAAAGAATGTCTCCGGCAACGCCGCCGCTTCGGTCATACCCAGGCTGCCGGGGATGGCCAGGCATTGTACGGCGGGAGCGGCCACAAATTCGGCGTAGCCGCCACCGGCAACCAGCGCACAAACCGTATCGCCGATTTTCCATTGCCCGGCGTTTTTTCCAACGGCAACTATATTGCCTGCAACTTCCAGGCCGGGAATATCGGTGACGCCAGGCGGTGGCGCATAATGGCCTTGGCGTTGGATGCAGTCTGGGCGGTTGACCCCGGCCGCTTGAACCGAGATCAGGACTTCTCCATCTTCGGGTTCAGGCACCGGCCGGTCCGTTGTTCGCAAAACCTCAGGGCCTCCCGGTTCGATAATTTCGATGCAGGTCATAGTTTCCGGGATGGCGGTCATGGGGGCTCTCGCTCGATTGTTATTGAGGTCTATGCTAGGACTCCCATACACAATATTGGGAGGGTGGACAATGGATACCGACGATTTGGAACCCCAACAACAAAAACCGGCGCTTAAAAACCTGGAAGAGGTGTCCATTGAGGCGCTGGCCGAATACATCGCCGAATTGGAGGCGGAAATCGCCCGCGTCCGCGAGGCGATCAAGGGCAAGAAAGGCGCCCAATCCGACGCCGATCAGTTTTTCAAGACATAGGGGTGCGGGGACCCCGGGACCGGGTTTTTCTTAAGAACATCAGCCACCCGATGGGGCCCAGAAATAAAACGATTACCAGCCACCCCCAACGCGGCCCGATGGGGCAGCCGGAATCCGCTGGTGCTTTCCAAGGGCCGCTTTTCGGCGAAATCCCAACATGGATCAACGGCAGAACAAAGCCAAAGATTAATACCGCCCACGCGCCGGTCGCACTCATGGAGGGGCTTCCTTACCTTTACTATTTCAGGCCATTTCAAGGTCACCATATCATGGAATATCGAGGCCACTAGGCTATCCGTCCTAATCTTTAACCAAAAATTAAGATGTCCCGGTTAGGGTGTCTGCGTGGATGAGGATAAAACATCATCCAAACAACTTCGACGCCTCCCTGTTGAACTCGCCGCCCCTTCGGGGGCGGCGCTTTTTTTCTCATTTTTGGCATTTGACCGGATCGTGGATTTTTGCCCGACTATCTCTTCAGGAGGGGTTGACCGGTGGGCGTGTGCTTAGGTATGGTTTCTACCGTTAAGTTTTCAAAGGCGAGTTTGACAGGGTTAATAAAATAATTAGGGGGCTACCGGAAAACGGTGGCCCCCAAAATTTTTGGTAAACGGAATACAAGGCCCATGCCATGAACAATAAACCAACGGAAACCAGGGACAGGTATCCCCATTTTATGTCTGTGCAGACCCGTTGGTCGGATAATGACATCTATGGCCACGTCAATAATGTGACGTACTATTCTTATTTCGACACGGTGGTGAACTGCTTTCTGATCGATGAAGGCGGCCTTGATATTCAACAGGATTCGATCATTGGCGTCGCCGTTGAAACCATGTGTAATTTTATGAAACCCATCGCCTATCCAGAGCCCATCGATGCAGGATTGCGTGTCGGTAAAATCGGCCATTCAAGCGTACGATTTGAAATAGGTATCTTTCGCAAAGGTGATGAGGAAGCGGCGGCGGCGGGGCATTTTGTCCATGTTTTCGTGGACCGGGCAACCAACGCCCCGGTGCCAGTGCCGGATGCCATTCGGGCCGCACTTGAACCCATTCAGGTGACCATTTAATCGGGAACTATCCGATAGCGATCTGGCCGCAGTGGCAGGAAACAATTAAAGGGCGCGCCCGGAAAGGAACGCGCCCTTTGTTTGATTGTGGTCCGAAAGGAGAGGGGCCTTTAAGCCGCCTTTTTTTCCACTCGTGGGGATTCTTGGGTTTCGATGCTAATCTTTCGCGGTTTCATTTCTTCGGGGATTTCGCGCTCAAGTTCAATATTCAATAGGCCGTTGACGAGGCTGGCACCGACAACCTTGATGTGATCGGCAAGGTCAAAGCGGCGCTCAAAAGCCCGACCGGCAATGCCGCGGTGAAGAAACGGTTTTTCATCGGCATTTTCGGAGTTCTTGCCGCTGATGATGAGGGTATTTTCCTTGGCGGTAATATCCAGGTCTTGTTCACTGAAACCCGCCACAGCTACGGTAATACGATAGGTATCTTCGCCCGATTGTACGATGTTGTAGGGCGGGTAGGTGTTGGCCGAAGTTTCCATCCGGGCAGACGCGTTTAACAGGCGCTGCATCCGGTCAAATCCGACCGAGTGACGAAAAAGGGGAGTAAGATCAAAGGTCTGCATAGCCATATCCTCCTAAAAGAAGCTACATGGTTGATGGGGCCCACCAAGATAATAAGGCTGGAACCCCTATATTAACCCCGAAGGCGGTTCCGGCAACAAGGGCCGCGAACATCCATCAGGCGTTCATGACATCGGACCCTAAAGGAAGGCATCCGGTGTTCTAAAAGGATATAGGAAGGTGGTTTTTCGACCGCAAGGGTGACGGAATTTCTTTTATTAGGTCGGAGATTCAGCCGGTTGCCCTCAACGGATGATAAGGTTCGATCAACTTGAAAAGTAAGCCCGACGGCCTTCTCCAGAGTCAGGGGAAGACCCCTAACGCTGTAACCTTATCAAAACCTCAAAATTGCGGCAAATAAACTGGAATGGGTTAAGGAACGCCCGTCACAAAGCCAAACAACAAAAAGGGCACGCGGCTCTCCGGTACACTGTTGATAATGGTTACGTGTGGGCCAGAACCCAGTATCGCCTTAAGATTCGAGGCCCATGTCCTTGAACCGTTTTCTGAACTTGGCCAGTTGGCCGCCACCATCAATCAAGCGGTGGATGCCGGTCCAGGCGGGATGGGTCTTAGGGTCGACATCCAATTTTAAGACGTCGCCGGGGGCACCCCAGGTTGACCTGGTCGTATACGTCGTACCGTCGGTCATCTGGACGGTGATATCATGGTAATCGGGGTGTATGTCTTTTTTCATCGCTCTGCTTCACCTTTGAAGGCGCCTTGTATAGGGGAAGGCGGCCCCAGGTTCAAGGGGGGACTATAGACTTTACGATTTTTCTGGTCGTCGGATTGATTTCAAGGCCCTGGCCCCGAGAAGCGCAACCACGACCATAATGATTGCACCGGCGAAATAAGGGCCATCACGGCCAAGCGATCCAAACAGAAAACCGGCCCAGGCCGGGCCTGTAAACCGCGCCATGGTGGAGGCAGATCGGGTGACGCCCATAATGCCGCCTTGTTCGTCTTCCCCTACCTGAAGCGAGATCAGACTATTTAAGGAGGGAGAAATTACGGAAAAGCCATATCCGGCGATGGTCATGGCGATCAACAACACGAATAGGGAGTTGGAGAATGGGATCAGGAATATCCCGACCGCCAGCGCAATTGCGCCTTGAATGATCAGGGTTGCTTCACCGAAGCGCCGCGCCAGGCGACCGACCAACCCGCCTTGGATAAAGGCACTTAACACCCCCACATAGGCGAACAGGTAACCGTTTTGCAGCGGCCCCCACCCGAACTGTCGACGCGACCACATGGCGAATGTGGATTCCAATCCGGCAAAGGCGAAGGTGGAAAGAAACGTCAAGGCCAACAGTAATCCGATATAGGGGCGTTCCAAAGCTTCACGGAACATGGAAAGACGACTCGAAGGCGACTTGGCGGCCAGGCGTTCACGGATTTCGGCGGATAGCGATTCCTTTAAAGTGAATGCGGCCATGATTAACGCGATCCCCGACAGCGCCGCGGCGGCGAACGCCGGGCTTTGAAAGTCGGCGTTGACGGGATCGGAACCGGCAAGAATGCCGCCGATGGCCGGCCCGGCAATAAAACCGAGACCGAAGGCGGCGCCGATCATGCCCATACCCTTGGCGCGGTTCTCAGGGGTCGTGATATCGGCGATGTAGGCAAAGGCGGCTGAAATGTTCCCAGCCATCGCGCCGCCGACGGCGCGCGCCGCAAACAACACCATCAGGCTATCCGCAAACCCCAACCAGACATAGGATGCCGCCAGTCCAGCAAGACTGACCAGCAACACCGGCCGGCGCCCGATGCGGTCACTCAGCCGGCCCCAGAAAGGCGCCGCCAGGAACTGGGTGAACGAATAGGTCGCCATCAACAAGCCAACCATTTCCGGAGAAGCCTGGTAGAACTCTCCATAGAAAGGCAGCAATGGAAGAATAATGCCAAAGCCGATCAGGTCGATGAATACGATTAAAAAGAGAATCAGCATGAAAGTCCGGCCTTATGACAAGGAAGGTCCGTGTTTAGAGTGTCGGTAGGAAAAAGGGAAGGGAGAGTCAGCGTTGCGTAAATTTTAATTCAATTCGGCGGTTTCGGCGTTTGGCGATTTCGTCGTCACGTTTTTCCAACGGCTGAAATTCACCAAATCCGGCAGCCGCGAAACGGTTGGGCGGCAGGTTCTGGCTGACAAGGAACTGAACAACCGATATCGCCCTGGCCGATGATAATTCCCAATTGGATGGAAACCGGGAAGTGTGAATGGGGTCTTTGTCCGTATGCCCATCGACGCGCAGGACCCAGTCAATGTCAGGGGGGATATCCTTGGAAATTTCGCGCAAGGTCTGGGCCAATTGCAGCAGTCGTTTTTTTCCGGCCTCGCCCATATCTGCCGAGCCTTTGGCGAACAGCACCTCGGACTGGAACACGAAACGATCGCCAACAATGCGAACCCCTTTCTTGCCGCCCAGCAGTTCGCGCAACCGACCGAAAAATTCCGATCGGTAGCGGCTCAATTCGTGCACCTTGCTAGCGAGTGCCGCATTGAGCCGTTGTCCCAAAGAAGATACTTGTATTTTTTGATCAGCGGCGAGTTTTTCCGACACCTCAAGGGCTTGTGAAATCTTGGCAAGGGTTTGGCGAAGCGCCGCCATCTGCTGATTGAGCAGCGCCAATTTGGCGCGGGCACTTTTGGAAATTTCGCGTTCGGCCAGAAGGGTCTTTCCCGATTGTTTCAATTTGGCTCGCGCACTTTTGGATATTTCCTTTTCGGCCAAAAGGGTCTTTCCCGATTGTTCCAGCTTCTCCGCCATGGCGGCGATTTTGGCTTCCAATTCCTCACGCAAGGCCCTCAGCGCCGTCACATCCTGGGCCAGGCTGTTCAATTCTTCCAACTGCGCCGAAATTTTTGTTTTACCGGCTTCCGCAGTCGCCAAGACCGTTGCCAGTTTTTGTTCGGTTTCCTTTCCCTGGAGACGAAGCCGGGAAATAGTGGTTTTCATGTCGTCGCGCAACGCCACTGAAATCTGCAATTCCCCGGACAACTGGGCGATATTGTTGCGAAGATCATCGGCGTTGCGCCGTTCCAGAGACAACAACTCGGCCAGTTCACTGACTTGAGATTGCAGCTTGACTAACGCTTGGTCGCGCCCTGACAGGGCCTGACCCAGAAAGAATTGCGCCAGCACGAAGATCATCAGCAGGAATATGATGACCATTAACAACGTCGCCAGGGCATCAACAAACCCGGGCCAAATATTGGTGTCTCTCTGCCGGCTGCGGGCAATGGCGGTCATGGGGTAACTATCCGCCGTCCGGGGTGGCGCCTGAGGCGGCGATGGTGCGGGCCAGCAATTTGATCTCGCTGCGAATTTGTTTGATCAGGTCTTCGCGACCGGAAGATAGTTCCTCGGTCAACCGGTTTAGATGATTGTCGAGGCTGCGGATATGGGTTCGCGTCTGTTCATCCATGCTCCCAGCCGCCGACGGGGCGGTTGTCGTCATGGCCGCGGCAAATTGAGCCAAGATCGGTTTCATCTCGATCTGCGTCTCGGCCAGATTTTTCATCAACGCTTGTTCGGTACTCATATAGTCGGTCAACGTCTCAAGCTTGTCGGCCAGGGAGTTAATGTTGGTGTCCACGGATATCCGGCTTTCCTCGCCCCGGGTAAGGGTGTGTTGAAGGCTTTCAAGCCCTTCGGCAGTCTGTTCCAGAAGGGCTTGTACATAGGCCGGAATCGGTTGGTCGGTTTCCGCTAACACGGAACCCGTGGACAGTCGGGTAACGCTCGACAGCCATTCCTCGAGGTCGTTATAGAAACGGTTCTGTGCCTGATTGGCCTGTAGATCAAGGAAGCCCAGAACAAGAGATCCGGCCAGACCGAACAGAGAGGATGAAAAGGCCGTCCCCATGCCGGACATGGGCGCCTCCAGTCCCTTTTTCAGTTCGGCGAAAACGGTGCTGGCATCTCCTCCTTCGATGCTAAGCCCGCTGATCACGTTGCCGATGGACGCGACGGTTTCCAGCAACCCCCAAAACGTGCCTAGAAGGCCCAGGAATATAAGAAGGCCAATGGTGTAGCGGGAGATATCCCGGGATTCATCCAGTCTGGAGACGATCCCATCCAAAAGTGAGCGCATCGCCATCGTGGAAAGGCTTAGCCTGTCCCGGTGATCGCTGACCATGGTCGCCATCGGCGCCAATAACTTTGGGGGATGAGCTTCTGAAACGGGGGCGCTTTCGGAGCGGAAGTTCTCGATCCAGGCGACTTCGGGATAGAGCATTATCACTTGCCGGAAATTATAGATGATGCCGAGGGCCAGAACGCCGACGATAAAGCCGTTCAAGGGGGCGTTGGCTAAAAAAGCGCCTTGTAGGGGCAGGAATAAAATAGCGCACAAGACGCCGGCCGCGACAACGAACAAGACCATTCGAACAAGGTATTTACGAGGCTGGTTCATCGGCAGAAAGGGCCCCTAGGGATCTATGGTGTTGAGAGTATAGCGGAAGCGGTAGCCGGGTCGGCGCGATATTAGGCTGAAAAAACCGGATCATCGCTCGACGATGTTCACGTCGACTCTGTTAAGAGGTTTCTCCGTCGTTTTGGAGCCCAGGGCGCGAACATCTATTCGGGTGGAACGGACACCGTTTTCAATTAGGAACGATCGAATCGACAAGGCCCGCGATAAGGACATCCGCCGGGCCTTACTGGATGACAAGGATTTGCCTCCGGCAAAGGCCATCAATTGCAGCCGGAGGGTGTCTTTGCTTTTGAGCTTTAAGGCCAAGGCCTGCAAGCCTTTCTTGGCCTTTGCTGGCATTTTAGAAGCGGTGTCGGCGAATACCACTTGCAGGGCGCGGCCGGTGGGCGTGCTCTTTGGCGCCGGGGATACGGCGGCTTGTTCTTTTTTAGTTTTTTTCTGTTTCGGCTTGGCCGCGGCCATGGTGGTTGCCGGTGGTGCCGGCTTGGTTGGCGCAGGCGCCATTGCCGCAACGGGCTTTTCAACTGCTTTCATCGCGGGGGGCGGCGGGGCCGACTTGGCTTGCTGTTGAACCGGTGCTGCCTTCGGCGCCGCTTTGGGTAGTGCCGGCGCGGCCGCAGCAGGGGGCGCTTTCTTTAAAGGCGCCGGCGGTTTGACCGTGGCGACGACCGGCGGCTTGGGCTTTTCGATGATTGCTTTTTTCACCTTTGGTATTTTCTTGGGCACCTTTTTGGCGGCACGCTTCGCGATTTTTTTGGTTCTGGTCCCCGGTTTTTTAAGCTTGATCCTGGCGCCTCCCTTGGGCGCGGCGACGTGAAGCCGTGAAACAGGATTTTTCCTGCCCGGTAACAGCAAGCCTTGCCTGGGGGTTGGGCTGGAGAAGCGGGTCACAAAGGGCGCTGCCGGCATCGGGGCTGAACTGGGACCGTCAATGACGCTGAGGTCGACGGTGACCTGATCGGTGCTGAGATCAACGTTTTGTGCCCGGACGTCGCTACCGGTCACCACCAAGGACGCGACCGATAAAAGCGTAGCCATCCATAGACAACGCACCGATGCCATGAGCATTCCTGGTAAGAACTTCATAAGATTCCGAATCCCCATCGACTAAATCCCTCAAATACACAGCCTCAACCATAGCCTAAGGAACGGGCCCCAGACAACCGGTTTACGGTTCCCAGACGTCTTAGGGAGATTCGAACCCCGTACTGGTCTATGAGGTTGTTTGGTGGGCAGCCAATGGGAAAAGATGGAGTCCCTAGCGCCTGGCGGCGGAAATGCTCTTCAGCAGCATGCCATGGATGTGGTCATTGGCGGCGATGATTTCGCCGCTTTCCATCATCCCGTTGCCGCCGGCAACGTCGGTAACAAACCCGCCGGCTTCGCGGACCAAAACGATTCCGGCGGCAATGTCCCATGGCTGAAGTCCGATTTCCCAAAATCCCTCAAATCGGCCGGCGGCGACATAGGCAAGATCGAGTGCCGCGGAACCGAACCGCCGCACCCCCGCCGACACCGCCATGACTTCTTTTAATTGCGTCAAAAAGCGGTCGTGGTCGTCTTTCCCGGCAAACGGAATACCGGTGGCGAAAAGCGACTCTTCCAATTTAGTGCGGGCGGAAACCCTGAGTCGCCGATTGTTGAGATATGCCCCTATCCCATTTTCGGCCGCGAACATCTGATCCGTGACCGGTTCATAAATGACGCCGGCAAAAGGTTCGCCGTCTCTCTCCAGGGCGATGGAAATGGAAAAATGCGGAAGCCCGTGAAGAAAATTGGAGGTGCCGTCGAGGGGGTCGATAATCCAGCGGTTGGACGTATCTGAACCCTCAATCTCACCGCCTTCCTCAAGCAGGAACCCGAAGTTCGGCCGCGCCTTGGAGAGTTCATAGACTAGCGTCTTTTCCGCTTTCTTATCGGCGTTGGAAACGAAATCGGCGGGCCCTTTTTTTGAAACCTGAAGATTCTCTATCTCGCCGAAATCACGGACCAAACCCCGTGCCGCTTTCTGCGCGGCGGCGGTCATCACATTCAGTATGGCGGACCGTGGTTGCATGGTTGATGCCGGTGCTAGTCTTTGGCCCGTTCCACGTAGGAACCGTCGAGCGTGTTGATGACGATGCGGGTTCCGGCTTCGATATGGGGCGGCACCTGGCAACGGACACCGTTCTCCAGCATTGCAGGTTTATAGGACGATGAGGCGGTCTGTCCTTTGACCACGGCGTCGGCCTCGGTGACGGTCAGGGTCACCGTATCGGGAAGTTGAACGCCGAGAGGGTCGCCTTCGTGGCTTTCGATTTTGACCATCATGCCATCCTGAAGGAAGGCAACCTGATCTTCCCCGATCATGTTAATGGTCAGTGAAGTCTGGTCGTAACTTTCAGTGTTCATGAACGTGTACATGTCACCCTCGGCGAAAAGGAACTGGTGTTCCGTTTGCTCCAGATGGGCCCGTTCGACTGTTTCTGCGGCGCGAAAACGCTCGTTCAGCTTTGTGCCGTTGCGGATGTTCTTTAATTCCACCTGCAAATAGGCGCCGCCCTTGCCGGGCTGGGTGTGGTTGGTTTTAACCGCTCGCCACAGGCTGTTTTGGTGTTCGATTACCATGCCAGGACGGATCGTGTTGCCGTTGATTTTCATCACGCATAACCCAGTGTTAAAATTGTCTGTAGAAGGTTGAGGCGCGGAAGCTAACAGGTTGCTCCGAGCGAGGCAACGGCTGGTTCAGCGGCCTTCGGCGAAGAGGACATTGAAGTCTCTGACGGCAGGGGCGGGGCCTTTGGGGTGATCCCAAACGCCGGACACGACGGCCAGAAAATCGGCGCCGGCGCGGATCAGGGGACGGCAGTTTTCGGTGGTGATACCGCCGATGGCAACGGCGGGCACCACCATCAACTCGCTCCACCATTCCAGGATATCGACCTCGGCGGCGGTCCTCGCTTGCTTCGTTGCCGTCGGGAAAAAAGCGCCAAAGGCAACATAATCGGCGCCCTGTTCAGCCGCCTCCATTCCCAAGTGACGGGATTCATGGCAGGTCACCCCGACAATACCCTGCTCGCCGACGGCGCGTCGCGCGTCCGCGTAAGAGGCGTCTTGTTGGCCGATATGAACGCCGTCACACCCGGTCTCGGCGGCGAGATCAGGCCGGTCGTTCATAATCAGCGGGACCCCGCGGTCACTGCATACCGGAGCGATGGCCTCGGCGGTTCTGCGGATGCCATCGTCGGTGGCGTCTTTCAGGCGCAATTGAACGGCCGCGACGTCGCCGCCGTCCAACGCCGCCGCCAGCACATCGGGGAATACCGCGGTGTCCAATGAAGGCGGGGTGATCAGGTATAGGCGGCAGGGTTCGGTATCCATTTCCGTCCTTTAGTCCCCTTGGCCCAACCAAATCCGCACCTGGGCTTGCGGATCGTCGGACTCCAATAAGTCGAGAACCGGCGCATCGGTTTCCTTTTCCAGCCGCGCCCCGGTTTGGGCGGCGATGTCGGCGATTCTATCGATGGTTTCGGCCGGGGCATTAATGCGGATGACCTTTAGCCCATGGCGAAGTGCACCCAAGGCAAGACCGGGGTCATCGCCACAATCGAAAACGGCGGTTACCGTAATGGCGCAATCAGGCCCTGTGGCTTCGGCAATCATGTCCCGGAAGACCTGGGCGCCAAGATAGGCGGCCGCCCCCGGTGCGCTCCTAAGGGTGATGGGAAGGCCGAGATTTGCCGCCACGGTGACCGCTGCTTTGGCTTCGTCAAGGCTATGGATAATGATGGGGCGGTCTGGAGCGACGGGCATGGCGGAATTCCGAATCCTTGGAAGTGACCGGTGACACAGACACCGAAGGCATGGAATAGTAATATGCGCATTGATTATTTACATGTAAAACCGGAGCCGTTTTTTAGGAGACCATAAGTGGATATAGCCACGCTGCTCGGCCTTTTTATCGGTGTCACCGTCGTCACCCTGGCGATTATGACCGGGTCCGACCTGTTGATTTTTCTCAATCTTCCCGGATTTCTCATTGTTTGCGGTGGCACTTTTGCCGCGACCTTGATCAAGTTTCCCTTGTCGGGTGTGTTCATCGCTTTTTTCGTCGGTGCCAAGGCGGCGTTCGTCAACGAAAAGGAAAGCCCCGGAAAACCGTTCCAGGAACCGACGTGTCGAAATCGCAATTGAGATCTCTTCTTTTTCCGGTTAACCGGCGTTGTGCATAGCCAACGCGGTATCGG
>PTLL01000020.1 GCA_002938315.1 Alphaproteobacteria bacterium MarineAlpha3_Bin2
CGCGCGCGTTGCACGTCGTGGAAGGCGTCAATGACTTCGTCCGGCGGATCGGCTTTCTGAAGCTGGACTTCGGCGATGGAGACACCGGCGCCGTAATCATCAAGAATTTTCTGCAACAGCGCCCGGGATTTCTGCTGCACCTGCTGGCGCTTGCCGGTGGTGGCGTCTTCAAGCCCCATCTGGCCGATGATTTCGCGCATCGCGCTTTCGGCGGCGATTTTGATGGTCGCCTCGGGATCGCGGATGTTGAACAGGAAAGCCGCCGCGTCCTTGATCCGCCATTGGACCACGAAATCGATATCGATAATGTTTTGATCCCCGGTCAGCATCAGGCTTTCCAGCGGCACGTCGCGGGCCCCGGAGCGTCTGGAGCCTTCACCGAGACCGCGGAACCCGATGGTGATGGTGTTGGTGCGTTCCACATTGGGCTTCAGCACTTCGCCAATAGGCGCGGGAAACCAATAATTCAGCCCCGGCGTGGTGTGCTTAACGAATTTTCCGAACAGCAATTCGACACCCTGCTGGCCCGGATCGACCCGGTAAAAGCCGCTGGCGCCCCAAAGCACGACAACTGCAATCACAATCAGGATGAGCCCACGCATGCCACCGGCGCCGCCGGGCAGGAAGCTTTTTAATTTGTCCTGGATGCGGCGAAGTATTTCCTCGATATCCGGAGGGGTCGGGCCCTTGGGGCCGCCGTCGCCGCCATTGCCGCCGCCACCGCCCCAGGGGCCTTGGCCGCCGCCTTGTGAATTCCATGCCATGGTTATCCGTCCCTTTTATCGCTGATAAAATAATAGATGAAAGCTTGTAATTTCGGTTTCGTGCGTTACTTCCTATATCGAACGGGGTTGCCTTACAAGCCAGCCTTGCACCCCGAGGCACATTAGGCCGTCGGGGGCTTAATTTAATATGTTTTGTTTTTTGGAGTTTTAAAGGATGGCTGGCGTTACCGAACAAGAAATTCTCGATGCTCTCGCAAAAGTGACCGAGCCGGAATCCGGTAAAGACATCGTCAGCGCGGGCCTGGTCAAGGGTTTGCAGATCAAAGACGGGCATATCGGTTTCTCCATCGAGGTCGATCCGAAACGGGGCGCCGAGCTTGAGCCGATGCGAAAATTGGCCGAAGAGGTCGTCTACGACATCAAGGGCGTGATTTCAGCGACCGTGGTCCTGACCGCGGAAAAAGCACAGGGTGGCGGCGCCGGTGCCCCCGGCGACAATGCCCCCGGGGGCCCGCCGCCGGGCGGACCGGCCCCAAAAATCGGCACGCCGGACCTGTTGCCGGGTGTTAAATCCATCGTCGCGGTGGCCAGCGGCAAGGGCGGCGTCGGCAAATCGACGACGGCCGTCAATCTGGCGCTGGGACTGGCCGCGGCCGGGCACAAGATCGGCCTGATGGATGCCGATATATACGGACCGTCGATGCCCCGCATGATGGGGATTTCAGGACAGCCTTCCTCATCGGACGGAAAAAATCTCGACCCTATGGAAAATTACGGCATCAAGGTTATGTCCATGGGTTTCATGGTCGAAGAAGACACCCCGATGATCTGGCGCGGACCGATGGTGCAATCGGCCCTGGAACAGATGTTGCGCGACGTCAATTGGGGCGAACTTGACGTGTTGATCGTTGATATGCCGCCCGGTACCGGCGACGCGCAATTGACCATGGCCCAGCGGGTGCCGCTGACCGGCGCCATCATCGTCTCGACCCCCCAAGACATTGCCCTTCTGGACGCCCGCCGGGGCCTCAACATGTTCCGCAAGGTCGATGTGCCGGTGTTGGGCCTGATTGAAAACATGAGCTATTTCACCTGCCCCCACTGTGGTGAGCGCTCCGAAATCTTCAGCCACGGCGGCGCCAGGGCCGAAGCCGATAAGCTGGGCATGGACTTCCTCGGCGAAATCCCTCTCCATATGGACATCCGCAAAACCTCGGATTCCGGCAGACCCATCGTCGTTTCGGACCCGGACAGCGAATACGCCAAGGCCTATCGCGCCATTGCCGATAAAACCTGGGACAACATCCAACAAACCATAGCCCAGCAAGCCGCCAAGGCCCCGAAAATCGTCGTTCAATAACCGTTCGCCGGCCCCTATCCCAAATGGGTTAGCCCCTCGGTAGCCCTCGGCACCTTTTTCGCCCACCATTATTAGCCATGGTAGCAAAACACCGAGGAAATCCGGCCCGGTTGGCCCTTGCCCTGTTCGCTGCCTTATTTGTGGGCGCGGCGGGGGCGATGGCGGCTGAAATGGTCAAGCCGTTACCGGGCAAGGACTGCAAGTGGGCACGGGTAGCGCTCGAGAACGGGCTCCCCTTCGGACCCGGCTTCCGGCGTCTGGAGGTCGAATTCCCAAAAAACAAACGCGGCATCGAAGGCCACGTCTGCCGGCTGTTGACCATGGGCACCGGCGCCCATATGGAAGGCTACGGCATCCACTCACTCAAGGACATGCGCTCCAAGGTCATGCAGGCCTTGAAGGGGCGGGTATGGAGGAAACCGCTGAAACCGCATTGTTTTCGGAGAAATCCAAGCACGGTCGCGAGACCTTCGCGCTGTATAAGGACAATGCGCTCTGCGTCACCACCATCGTCGTCGGCCTGGTCAATGGCGCCACTCCGGCGGCAGCGGCCATCAAGGACGGCAAGGTGATGCTTTCCAAGGTCATGCCCTACCAACGGGAATGGTGGGTATCGGTCGATTGCTTCACCATGCCCAATAAAGCCCAGGTCGAAGCCCAGGCCGATATTGGGGCTGACGTTGGCGCTGACGTTGGCGGCAATTTTGAGGGTGAGGTCAGCCTCGAAGCCATCAAGGAACTCGAAGCCGAAGCCGCGAAATAGCGCCCGGCAACGATTCAAGCTTTCCTATCCAAAATAACGAAGCTGTAGGCGGGGCCGCCTTCTGATTCCGGCTCGCGGTCCTGGCGGTCGGTTTCCGCCCAATCATCGGGGTTGAATTCCGGGAAATAGGCGTCTCCGGGCAATTCCCGGTGGACTTCGGTCACGTAGATGCGCCCGGCCCCGTCGATGGCCTGGGCGTAGATTTCCGCCCCGCCGATGACGAACACCTCATTCGGCCGGTCTTCGGCGCCCCACAATTCCTCGAACGCCCTCGCCTGGGCCAGCGCCTCGTCCAGGCCGTAGACGACATCGGCGTCTTCGGCCTCAAAACCGGTGTCGCGGGTGACGACGATATTGGTGCGGCCCGGCAGGGCGCTTCCGATGGATTGATACGTCTTGCGGCCCATGATGATGGGATGAGCCATGGTCACTGCTTTGAAGAACTTTAGGTCTTCGGAAATCCGCCACGGCATGCCGCCGTCGAGGCCGATGACGCGCTGTTCAGTCATTGCGACGATCAGGGAAATCCGCATCAATCAGGCCCTTAAACGGCAATCGGGGCTTTAATGTGAGGATGGGATTCGTAGCCGTCGAGCCGGAAATCGTCGTAGGCAAACCCGAAAATATCGGTGACGTCCGCATTCAGGGTCATCCGCGGCAGGCCTAAGGGGTCGCGCTGCAATTGCAGGTCGGCCTGTTCGAAGTGGTTGGCGTACAGATGCGCGTCGCCGAAGCTGTGAACGAAATCACCCAGCTCCAGCCCCGCCGCCTGGGCCACCATCTGGGTCAGCAACGCATAGGACGCGATGTTAAAGGGCACCCCTAAGAACACGTCGGCGCTGCGCTGGTAGAGCTGGCACGACAGCTTGCCCTCGGCGACATAGAACTGAAACAGGCAGTGGCACGGCGGCAGCGCCATGTCGTCGACATCGGCGACGTTCCAGGCGCTGACGATGTGGCGGCGCGAATTGGGATTGGTCTTGATGGCATCGACGACCGCCGTGATCTGGTCGATCTTATCACCACTAGGCGTCGGCCATGACCGCCATTGGTGGCCGTATACCGGCCCCAGTTCGCCGTTTTCATCGGCCCAATCGTCCCAAATCGAGACGCCGACGGCGTTCAAGTCCTTGACGTTGGTGCCGCCGTCGAGGAACCACAAAAGCTCATGGATAATCGACTTCAGGTGCAGCTTCTTGGTCGTCAGCAACGGGAACCCGGCGTTCAAATCGAACCGCATCTGGTAGCCGAAGACGCTCTGCGTGCCGGTGCCGGTGCGGTCGCCCTTGAGCACGCCGTCGGTGCGGATATGGCGAAGCAGGTCGAGATATTGTTTCATCGTATACTGTAACCCGTTGCGCGCGAAGATCCGAGAATCACCAATTTTACCCCACCCCGTCGGCGGGGCAAAGGGCGGGGATTGTAAGGGGCGATCCCGGAATTGGGGAATAGCCGCCGGAATTGTCACCGGCGGAGCAACAATGTCCGCTTACCCCCCGAAAGCAGACATTTGCGATAGCCCTAAACCGGGCCGCAGGCCCCCTTGACTCTTCCAACGAATGTTCCATATATGTTCTAGTTATAGCCCATGCTCTTTGACATCGTGAATAGGAGCTTTTCTTGTTCGTTCCGACGGATATGCCGTTGCCGGGATGGCGGGCGAAAGTAATCAGGGTTCTTGGCTTCAGGGCCGGCTTTGGCGCGCCTTTTTGACAAAAACAGGACATTTCAGGATATTTCGGGACATTTCTATGGGATTTTCCATAATACTGGGCGGTCGTTGAAACAGGCACTTCCTCCCCCCTTGCAAAAACCCCTTGGGAATCCCTATATTAGCGGTGCCGGCTTGCCGGCTATGGCGATAAACGCCTGACGGAATAAGCGTTGCGGACCCGGGGGCAGTACCCGGCGCCTCCACCAATTTCCTTCCTTGCCCGCCTGGGGCAGGGAATTCGCGGGGGCGAAATAGGATCGACGTGCGTAGTAAAGGTTAGGTTTTTGCTCGGTGAGGCACCACCGTTATCGGTCCACAAAGCAATAGTTGCTAATGATAACTATGCTCCGGTTCGTCTCGCCGCTTAATGCGGTCGGATGATCCGATATCTATAGTCCTCGGGATTTAGCATCCCGGGGCGGGGTTCGGGAGGCACCTGGCAACAGAAGCCTCCCACTTTAATTGCCCATCCTTAGACGTTTAATATATCTTTCATGGCAGCCAGCGACGGGCTAGAAAGGATACATGGACCAGGACCCTTTCCAATATGACATATGGATCGAGGAGGCTCTCAAGGGCGTTATCCGACGGTCACTGGATTACGCCGCCGAGAACGGCCTGCCCGGCGAGCATCACTTTTATCTATCCTACCGGACCGATGTCGAAGGCGTCGAAATTCCCGCGTACCTGAAAGTCGAGCACCCGGAAGAAATGAGCATCGTCCTGCAACACCAGTTCGATGAATTGATCGTCAACGAGGACGCCGTCTGGGTGACGCTTAAATTCAGGGGCAAGCCCGAACGCCTCCGCATACCGTTTGAGGCGATGGTGTCCTTCGCCGACCCGTCGGTAAACTTCGGCTTGCAGTTGAAAATGTCCAACGAGCCGGAAAGCGAGCTCCATTTGGATGCGTCGGCGGCGCAGAACTTTGATGCCGATGCTCTCGGCGCAACCGACGACAAGGCCGAAGACGGGGACGCCCCGGCTGTTGGTCAGGCAACGGGTGAAGTCATCGCGCTGGACGCCTTTCGTAAAAAATAACAAAAACCCCATCGCGTAAGGAATGCCCCATGAGTGATTACGACCATCACGAAATGTTTCCCTTAGGGGAAAATGGATCCGGGGCCGACACGCCGTGGCGCAAGCTGACCGGGGATCATGTCTCGACGGCGACGTTCGAGGGCGAAACCGTGCTTAAGGTGGACACCAAAGCCCTGACCCTGTTGGCGACGGAGGCCTTCAAGGATATTTCGCACCTGCTTAGGCCCGAGCACTTGCAACAGCTGGCCAACATCCTCGAAGACGAAGAGGCGTCGGACAATGACCGCTTCGTCGCCATTGATCTGTTGAAAAACGCCAATATCGCCGCCGGCGGCGTGCTGCCCATGTGCCAGGACACCGGCACCGCTATCATCATGGGCAAGAAGGGCGGCAACGTCTGGACCGGCGGCGGCGACGAAGCGGCCTTGTCCGAAGGCGTGCTCAAGACCTATACCGAAACCAACCTCCGCTACAGTCAGGTGGCGCCGCTGGACCTGTTCTTGGAAACCAACACCGACAACAACCTGCCGGCCCAGATTGATATCTACGCCAACGAAGGCGACGCCTATAAATTCCTGTTTATCGCCAAAGGCGGCGGATCGGCCAACAAGAGCTTCCTGTTCCAGGAAACCAAGGCGTTGCTGAACCCGGAAAGCCTGACCCGGTTTTTGGACGAGAAACTCCGCACGCTGGGCACCGCGGCGTGCCCGCCCTATCACCTGGCCGTGGTCATCGGCGGCACATCTGCGGAATTGAACCTGAAAACGGTGAAGCTGGCTAGCTGCCATGACCTGGACAACCTGCCGACCAAGGGCAACGTATACGGCCAGGCCTTTCGCGATCTGGAATGGGAACAAAAAATCTTTGAGCTGACCCAGAAACTGGGCATCGGGGCACAGTTCGGCGGTAAATATTTCTGCCACGATGTTCGCGTCATCCGCCTGCCGCGCCACGGCGCCTCGTGCCCGGTCGGCATCGGTGTGTCGTGTTCCGCCGACCGGCAGATACTGGGCAAAATCACCGCCGACGGGGTGTTTCTGGAACAACTGGAAACCGACCCGTCCAAATACCTGCCGGACGTCACCGACGACCATCTGGGCAGCGATGGTGGGGGCGAGGTCGTCGAAATCGATCTCAACCAACCGATGCCGGACGTTCTGGCCGCACTTTCCAAGCACCCGGTGAAGACGCGCTTGAGCTTATCGGGGTCGATCATCGTCGCCCGCGATATCGCCCACGCCAAGCTCAAGGAGCGTCTCGACGCCGGCGACGGCCTACCACAATACTTCAAGGACCATGGCGTCTATTACGCCGGTCCGGCGAAGACGCCGGAAGGGATGGCGTCCGGCTCGTTCGGCCCGACCACGGCGGGGCGCATGGATTCATATGTTGACCAATTCCAGAAAGCCGGCGGCTCGATGATCATGCTGGCCAAGGGCAACCGTTCCGGCGCCGTGACGAAGGCCTGCCAGGAAAACGGCGGCTTTTATCTGGGCTCCATCGGCGGTCCGGCGGCGCGATTGGCTCAGGACTGCATCAAAAAGGTGGAAGTGGTCGAATACGAAGAATTGGGCATGGAAGCGATCTGGAAGATCGAGGTCGAAGACTTCCCCGCCTTCATTATTGTCGATGACAAAGGCAACGATTTCTTCGCCGAATTCGCCTATCCCGGCCCGGCCCCTATCCATAACGGCTGAGGATGCCCTCCCTCTTCTATAACGGTCCTCAGCTAAAAACCGGGGACGCGCCCTTGACCGTGGCGCTGGCCCATGGCGCCGGGGCGCCGATGGATAGCCCGTTCATGGAAGCATTCGCCGAAGGGCTGGCGCAAGCGGGGTTTCGCGCCGCAAGGTTCGAATTTCCCTATATGGTGGACCGCCGCGACACCGGCATCAAAAAGCCGCCCAACCGGGCGCCGATCCTGCTCGACGCCTGGCGGGACGTGATCGGTGAAATCGGGGCCGACACCCTGGTCATCGGCGGCAAGTCCATGGGCGGGCGAATCGCCTCCATGGTCGCCGACGAAATGAACGTCCGGGGGTTGGTTTGCCTGGGCTATCCCTTTCACGGACCGGGCAAGCCAATGAACCCGGAGCGCATAGCCCATCTTGAGGGCCTCAAGACCCCGGCGCTGTTTTGCCAGGGCACGCGGGATACGCTCGGCAGCTTTGAGGACGTTGAAACCTACACCCTGTCGAATGCCATCACCATGCACTGGCTGGAAGACGGCGATCACGGGTTCAAGCCGAGGAAAAAATCCGGGTTCACCGAGGCCGCGCACTGGCAAAGCGCCATTGCCGCCATTATCCAATTCCTCGGCCGGGTATACCCCTGATGTTTCCCACCGATCCCGCCGTGCTCGCCAGTTTCCTCGCCACCTCCATCGCGCTGATCATTTCGCCGGGGCCGGACACCCTCATTATCCTGCGCCATGCCCTCAATAATGGCCGCGGCGTGGGCTTGGCGGCGGTTTCGGGCGTGCAGTTAGGCCTCGTGGTCCATACCTTGCTGGCGGTGGCCGGCATTTCCCTGGTCATCGCCTCGTCACCGGCTTTGTTGAAGGGGATTGCCATCATCGGGGCCGGGTATCTGGCCTGGCTCGGTCTCAAAAGCCTCAAAGGTGATGGCGGTCTGGCCTTCGATGACGCCGACAAGACCGCCGCCCCGAACACTGGCCAGGCGCTACGCGAAGCGGCGCTGTGCAACCTTCTCAATCCCAAGGTGATTTTGATATTCCTGGCGCTGTATCCCAATTTCATCGATTACCAGCGCGGTAACGTCACCGAACAGTTGATCGGGCTGTCGGTGATCATGATCGTCATCAACACCATCTGGCAAACGCCGATTGCGCTGGCGGCGGACGCCCTTCGCCGCTGGATGTCGAATCCCGCCGTACTCAAGGGCGTCAACCGGGCGTCGGGGGTAATTTTGCTGATCATGGCGGCCCTGATGCTTGGCCAGAATTTATGGTGACGGACATTCCCGACACCTCAACCCGCATCCGCAAGCGATCCGTGACCATCACCGGACATGCCACCTCGGTATCGCTAGAGGAAGCTTTCTGGCAGGCGCTCAAGAATATTGCCAAAAGCCGCGGGCTTTCGCTTAATGCCCAGATATCCGAAATTGATGGCGCAAGGCCGGAAACCAAACCCGGCAACCTGTCCAGCGCGATCCGGGTCTTCGTATTGCGAAATAGCGCCCCTTAGGATTATTTGAACAATCCCTTCAACAGGAGATCCAGGGGATTGACCTTTTGCTGCTGCTGCTGTTGAGGCTGCGGTGGCGGTGGTTCGTTGGCCCCCGTACTCCCAGAAGTCGAGCCGCCCGTTTGGGGTTGGGTCGCGCCGCCGCCAAGAATTCCCTGCAAAATACTGCCGACGCCCTTGGGCGCTTTCTTCAGCAGCCTATCGATGCCCGGTATCGGTAGGCCGCCGCCGGTTATCTTCGAGGTGTCCAGATTGATCGTCGGTTTATCGATTCTGCCGCGAACCGAGAACGGCACCGTCTGGGTGACATTACGATTGGTGCCTTTTGAAAGCAGCGCGGTCAGGACGTTTTGGGACAATTGGATTTGGCCTTTGACGTCAATCAGCCAACGGGGCAGATCGATGGTGCCGGCGGCGGTGCCATTGCCCATGTTGGCCACCACTTTAATATCGCGGGAATTGGCGATGCCGTTCCTGAAAGCAAAACTTCCCGAAAGATCAACCAAGCCAGCGGATGTATTGGCGCCGCCAAACAACCCGGATAAATTATTTAGCGCCGTGACCAGCCCCATGGCGCCGGCCAACATGGTGCCGGGTTCACCTTTCTGGACGTCAAACCTCTTCAAACGCACTGACCCGTTGCCGCCTAAGCCGCTGATCATCCCGGCAATCGACGCCCCGGAGGATTTAAGGTTTGCCCTCAGAGCCATTTTTCCCGATGCCATGAATTTCCCTGTGAGCGCACGGGTGGCGGGGCCGAGATTGAGGTTTTCAAGCGCCACGACAATTTCAAGGCGCGGGCGGGCGGTCGTCGTGGCCTTGGCCGTTGCCTGTAAGGCACCGCCGAACAGAACCCCAGTCAGCCGGTCGGCGCTAATCTGCCCATTGCCTAAGCGTACAGACAGATCAGCGTTCTTCAGTTTGTATTTCTCAAATTGAAGTAACGGCGATTTTAAGGCGACTTGAGCGTCGATCCCATCCAGGCCTGATAGGTCGATAGGATCGCTGGACCAACGGGAATTTCCCCTGCGGGTGGCGACAGGAATAATTTTCAATCCCCGCCACAGCGCCGCCGTCTTTTTCGCCGGCAGAAACGGGTCGATGACGATATTTCCGGCGTTCAGGTTGGCCTTGATGTTGGGGCGCGGACCGGAAAGTCCGACAACCACGTCACCCGACAAATTGACTTTACCAGCTTTGAGCGTCATCCCGGTCAGGGTGATCTCCTTTGGCCCACCGCGCAGCCGGGCCTTAACATCAAGCTTACCGACATCCCCTGACGGCCGGTATCCTTGGACGACGTTCCTCAACAACCGTGCCAAATTTGGATGACGGATATTTAGGGAGACGTCGGCCATATCACCAATGGGAAGGGTGTTGACGGTCCCTTTAAGGTTTACGCTGCCGCCGGCGGCTTTCACGTCTAAGGTAACCCTGGGTGCCAACAAATTGCCGTCGATCACGCCGTCGACCGTGACCGGCCCCAGTTTTTTGGCCGTTGCCGCTCCCATCCCTGCCAATTTAAGCAATCGTGTCGCATTCTTGGCGTTGAGTTTAAGGGTCAGCTTTTTAGCGGTCGGAACAAACGCCAGTCCAACAACTTGCCCGGATAAGCTCGCCGTGGCGCCGGCGCCCTTCAGGTTGATCTTGATATTCGGCGCCAACAAAGAGCCGTCGATGCGCCCCTCAACGGTCACCGGGCCCAAGTCCTTGAGTGCCGGAAGGGTCGTTTCACCGGCAAACCGCAGCACCTTGGCGACATCGGCAGCGTTGGCCTTGAAGGTCAGCGCCGATGCATTGGGCACCCCGCCAAGCCCGTCTAGGGTCCCGGCGGCAGACAGCTTTGCCCCTGCGACTTGGGCAATGCTGAAACGGCGGATATCGAGCTTGCCGTTATAGAGGGTGCCATCGAAATAAGCGTTTTTGACAGGATTACCGCGAAAGACCAGGGTCTTGACCTGCACCTTGAGGTTGGCGTCCAACTGGGTCAGGGGCTTGAGCGCCGCAAAAGGACCCGGCATCGCCTTTGCCGCCCCCTTGTCTTTGCCTTTGCCTTTGGCCTCCGCCGCCACGGTTTTTGGTTTCGCTTTTTTTGTCTCGCTCGACTTCGGCAAATAGGCGTCCAGGTTAAGGCGGTTAATGGTAATATCGGCGCCGAAGGACAGCCTGCGGGTCAACGCCAGGGTAACACCGCCGGTCAGCCGGGAGGAATCAAATTGCAGGTCGAGGCCTGTCAACTGCACACTGTTCGGATCAGCCACCACGTGGGTCGCCAGCGTCATTTTGCGGAGCCGGTCGGGCGCGACGTCTTTCATTTCGGTGCCCAGCCACTTGAGCACGCCACGAAGGTCGCTGATCCTGCTTTCCATTTCGCCCTCGAAGCGGGGCGTGCCCTTGGCCACGGTGACGAAACCGAAAACCGCCAGATCGGAACCGCCAGGGAATTGCGCCGAAAGCTGGGACAGGGTGATTTCACCATTGGCCAATTCCGCGTTTAAAAGCGCGTTGCGGATGACACCGCCCCGATAGGTCACGGCCTCGGCGGTAAAGGCCAGGGAGGCGTTGACGTCGCCGGGCAGCGTTACTGCCGTCCCAGCCAACCCTTTGCCGCCGCCGGCGGGCGTCGATATCGGCGACCCCGGTTCGGTCTTGGAGATTCCGGCAGCCTGGGCCGAAACCTCGGGCAGGCTCAGCCATTTATCCATGTCGATCCGATTGGCCGCCAAGCGCACCGCGACGTTGGCCGTCTTGCCTAAGGTCACTTTGACATCGCCGCTTGCCTGGGTGCTGCCGAGCCGGACCGTGAACCCCTTGGCCTCGGCGCCATCGGCGCCGACGGTGACGGCGGCCTCTATCGCGAAGGCCTGATTCAACGGCCCCGGCAAGGCGCCCGGACGAATCGCCTGTATCACGGCGGCCAGGGATGTGCCTTCGCCCTTGATCTTTCCTTTGACCTTGGGCGCATCGGCGATGCCGACCAGGGTCCCGCTCATTTGCAGGGCCAAGGCGCCGGGCGTCATGCCCAGCTGCAAATTAAACGGCACCGTGCGCGCGTGGATGATTTCGCCGACATTAAGATTGTAGTTCAAGGGCACGCCGCGGATCTTGACCCCGCCAGCGCTTTCGAACGGACCCGCCAGTGAAGCGGCGGCGAAGGTGGCGTTGATTTTTTCGACCCGCTCAAGGATACCGCCTTTGGTGTCCCGATAGGTCAGGGTTCCGTTTACGATACTGACATTATCAAGGGCTATGGGCGGCACGGAACCCGGTGCAGGCGCGGCACCTGTGGGAAGCGGCACGGACGCGGTATTTCCGGTTGCGGTTTTTTGCCCGCCGACATCGAACACCCAATTGCGGCGGCCATCGGGCAGGACTTCCAATTCAATTTCGGGGTTAACCAGTTTGACTTGTTCGACCTTGACCTGCCCACCCAATAGCGGCGCCAGGGCGATACGAACCTCAAGCGACTTCAGGCGCACCATATTCTTGGAGGCAGCGCCCTGGATGTTGGCGAGCAGGACGTTTTGGGCGATCAGGGTCGGCTTGGGCAAGACGGCGATGGAGATATCGCCGTTAATGACCAAATCGCGCCCGGTGGCGTTCTTGGCCAGGGTTTTGAAATCGCTTTTGTACTGATTCCAATCGACCATGCCGGGCCCGATCAGCACGGCGGCGGCGGCAATCACCAATAAACCGCCGATGACCCATAAGATTTTCTTCACGCGTATTTATCCTTATTCGACGGGATTTTGAGGCCTTTGGGCGAGTGTAGTGTCACTGTCCGGCAAGGGCAAACGGCACCCTGGCATCTACTGTCAAGTTTTAGTGAAGCACCAGTATAGCCCGAAAATCGTTTACGTTGGTTAGCGTCGGGCCGGTGACGACCAAATCGCCGAGAGCCTCAAAAAAGCTAAAGGCGTCGTTGTCCTTGAGATATGCGCCAAGATCCAACTCCGCTTCCTTGGCGCGGGGAAGGGTTTCCGGACCGATGACCGCGCCCGCATTGTCTTCCGAACCATCGATACCATCAGTATCACATGCAATGGCATATATTCCCTCGACGCCCTCAAGGGCCAGAGCCAGAGCCAGCAGATATTCGGCGTTTGCGCCGCCCCGGCCATTGCCTGTGATCGTCACCGTGACCTCACCGCCGGACAGCAACACCGCCGGCAATTTTACCGGGCCATCGCCGGCGGCCACCGAAAGCGCCAATTGGGCGTGTTCCGTGGCAATGTCACGGGCTTCGCCTTCGATAGCATCGCCTAGGATCAACGGCGCAAGACCCAGTTCATTTGCTTTTTCCGCCGCCGCCTCCAGGCTGCCCTGGGGGCGAGCGATCATCCGCGTATCGGCGTTTTTAAAGACTGCCTCACCCGGTTTCGGGGTTTCCGCTTCCTCTCTGCTCAGCCAAGCGGTCACGTTATCCGGCACCTCAATGGAAAATTTTTCGAGGACCGCGATGGCGTCGGCGGCGGTGGTGGCATCGGCAACGGTGGGGCCGGACGCAATCACCGCCGGATCGTCGCCGGGAACGTCAGAGATCAACAGACTAATCACCCTTCCCGGAGAAGCCGCCTGTGCCAAACGCCCACCCTTAATGGCGCTCAAGTGTTTGCGCACACAATTCATGTCGCCGATGGTTGCGCCGGAGCGCAGCAACGCCCCATTGACCGCCTGTTTGTCTTCGAACGCTATTCCTTCCGCCGGCAATGACAAAAGCGCAGACCCGCCGCCGGAAATCAGGCACAACATCGTGTCATCAGCGCTTAAAGACTGCGCCATCTCTAAAATCCGCCCCGCCGCCTCAAGGCCATTGGCGTCGGGGACGGGATGCGCGGCTTCGACGATTTCGATATGGTCACACGGCACCCCGCAGCCATAGCGGGTGACGACCAAGCCACTGAGGTTGTCGGGATCGCCCGTCCAGCAATCTTCGACGGCGCGCGCCATCGCCGCCGAGGCCTTGCCAGCGCCAACGACGACGAAGCGCCCCTTTTCGCTTAACGCCGACAAATCCGAAAGAAACCGGGGCACGCACAGCGCCGGGTCGGCCGCTTCCACGGCGGCATCAAAAAGGTCGCGCAACATCCTGGCCGGGTCGTCCATTACAGGCGAACGATCTTGCCGGGATTCATGATGTTCATGGGGTCGATCGCCATTTTCAATGCCCGCATGACGCTGACGGCTTCGCCGTGTTCGGCGGTCAGGAACTCGATTTTTCCGTGGCCGATTCCGTGTTCGCCGGTGCAGGTTCCGTCCATGGCCAGTGCCCGGGTTACCAATCGTTCGTTGAAGGCCTTCGCTCTTGCGACTTCATCCGCATTTTCGAAATCCATTACCACAATGACATGGAAGTTGCCGTCGCCGACATGGCCGACAATAGGGGCCATCAGGCCGGTCTCATCGATATCGCGCCGGGTCTCAATGATGCATTCGGTCAACCGTGAAATCGGCACGCAAACGTCCGTGGAAAACCCCTTGGCACCGGGCCGAAGCGCCATACAGGCATAATAGGCATCGTGGCGCGCCTGCCACAGGCGGTTGCGATCTTCGGTCTTGGTCTCCCATCGAAATTCCGAGGCATCGAATTCAGCGGCAATGGCCTGGACCGTTTCGGCCTGTTCGACGACGCCCGCTTCTGAGCCATGGAATTCGAAAAGCAGCGTCGGCTGCAGCGGATAGTCCAAATTGGAATGCTTGTTGATGGCCTCCATCTGGACTTCGTCCATGAGTTCGATGCGGGCCACGCCAACGCCCATCTGGATGGTCCGGATCGACGTATTGACTGCCGACGCCAAATCCGGGAACGGGCAGATGGCGGCGGAGATGGCTTCCGGGATGCCATAGAGCCTCAGCGTCACTTCCGTGATCACCCCCAACGTCCCTTCCGACCCGACGAATAAGCGGGTCAGGTCATACCCCGCCGCCGATTTCCTGGCCCGGCGGCTGGTTTTGATAATGCGCCCGTCGGCCAGCACCACGGTCAAGGCCAGCACGTTTTCGCGCATGGCGCCATAGCGCACCGTAGTGGTGCCCGACGCCCGGGTTGCCGTCATCCCGCCCAGCGACGCATCGGCACCGGGGTCAACGGGAAAGAACAGGCCGGTGTCGCGAAGGTGTTTGTTGAGCTGCTTGCGGGTAACGCCGGCCTGGACGGTGACGTCCATGTCTTCCGCATTGACCCGAATCACCTCGTTCATGCGGGTAAGATCGATGCAGACCCCGCCATTCAACGCCGCCACATGGCCTTCAAGCGAGGTGCCTGTACCGAAGGGAATGACCGGGATTTCCCGTTCCGCGCAAAGGCTGACAATTCGGCTAACTTCCTCGGTGGCCTCGGGGAAAACCACCACATCGGGCGGATGCGGGGTGTGGTAGGTTTCGTCCCTGCCATGGTGGCCCAGCACCGCGTCGGTCGTCGATAACCGGTCGCCGACGATGCCGCGAAGGGCTTCGACCAGGTCGTCGTTGACGCGCTTATTGGCCTTCGCTTCTGCCATTTCGGCCTACCTCTCCAGGGGTATGGTAAATTGCACGTAAACTACCCTTCCGGCCTGCCATCGACAAGGATCACTCTGCCGATGGTTCATTCATTTGAGAACTTTCGGCCAGTTGCTCTCACCCTTGGCGATGTTGCCGGGAATGTCTTGGGACCAATTGCCCTGCACCCCCTTACTGTAATTTAAGTAAAGCTTGCCCTTGTGAACCGTCCAGGCCTCGGGGTCGATGCTGGCAGTATAGCCTTGGCTGACCGCCCAGGCGCAATAGCCGCTGAATTGGGGCGCGTATTTTTTTTCGGCTGGGCGGCAAACAGGTCGCGGTTGGCGGCGTTCTTGAACCCCCACTGCGCACCCTTCCAGCAATGACTGTATTCGGACGAACCCTTAACCGCTTTTTTTTCGGTGAAATAGGCCACCGGGTCGGTACCTTCGATAGCGACGGCGCCGAGAAAAGATTGATTGACCTCCGACTTGGCCAAGGCGCCCACCGGCATCGCCACCAGAAAAATGGCCGCCATCAAGGCGGCAAAGGTATTATGAATATTACGTTTGATCATTTTCTTTTCCCTGGTCATGCATTTTCAAGAAACCTCCGGCGGTTTCGGCCCGCCGGTGGCCCAATCCAGAAGCTCAACCGTATGGACGACGGGCACCCCGCCTTCCCCCGCAAAGCCTTCGGCGATTTGCACCAAACACCCGATATTGCCGGTGGCGATGATCTGGCCGCCGGTTTTTTTCAGGTTGTCGATCTTGCGCGCCAGCAGCCGTCCCGCCAGTTCGGGCTGTAATAGATTATAGGTGCCTGCGGAGCCACAACAAAGATGTCCTTCGGCCGGTTCCAGAACCTCGAACCCGGCGCCGCGCAGCAGGTCTTTCGGCTGCTCGCGGATTTGCTGGCCGTGCTGCATGGAGCACGCCGAATGATAGGTCACGGTTGGGCGGGATTGGGCAATGACGTCGCCCAGGCCCAGTTCGCTCATGATTTCGGTGACGTCGCAGGTCAAGGCTGAGATTGTTTCCGCCCGATCGGCCCAATCCGGATCGTCCTTCAGCATCCAACCGTAGTCCTTGACCGTGGTGCCGCAGCCCGACGCATTGATGACGATAGCATCCAAACCCAAGTCATCGGTGGCGACTTTCTCCCAAGCAGCGATATTCGCCTTCGCTTGGACGTGCGCCTCGGCTTCCCGCCCCATGTGATGAACCAGGGCGCCGCAGCAACCGGCCCCTTCGGCGATGATGACTTCGCAGCCGTGGCGGGTGAGCAGCCGGATCGTCGCCTCGTTGATGGCCGGGCGCAGCACCTGCTGAGCGCAACCGGTCATCACAACAACCCGTTTCAGTTGTTTGCCTTCGACTTTGAAGACTTGGGCCCTGGCTGTATCAGAAGGCCGGGGCAGCGATTTCGGTGCCATTTCGATCATGCCCTTCAGCCGCCCCGGCAACAGCGCCTTGAAGGGCCGGGCCAGACGAGCGCCGATTAATGCCCAGCGGAACAATCCTGGGTTTGGCACAACGGCGGCCAATACGTTCCGAAGCCATCGGTCCGCCAGGGGGCGGGCGAAGGTTTCTTCGATGCGGGCGCGGGCGCGGTCGACCAGGTGCATGTAATCGACGGAAGCCGGGCACGTGGTCATGCATGACAAGCACGACAGGCACCGGTCGATGTGCTTGACCACCTTGGCCGAGGGTGCGACGGGGGCCGGCGCATCCGCTTCCAGCATGTTCTTGATCATATAGATACGACCGCGCGGTCCGTCCAACTCGTCGCCCAGCAACACATAGGTCGGGCACGTCGCCGTACAGAACCCGCAATGCACACACTTGCGCAGGATATCGTCGGCGACCTTAATCTGGGGGTCGGCCAGTTGGTTGGGGGTGAAATCGGTTTGCATACGCTTACTCCCCCTCAACCATGCGGCCGGGGTTGAGAACGCCGTTGGGATCAAACCCTTGCTTGACCCGGGCCGAAAGGTCTTTAAGGACAGTGGCTTGCGGCTCGAACACCGGCACCCGTTGGCGCACGTCGGCATCGGCGCGGATCAGCGTCGCGTGGCCGCCGGTATCGGCAACGGCGGCGCGCACCGTCTCATGCCCCGCATCCGAAAGTGTTCCCATGCTCAACCAGATCAAGCCGCCGCCCCAGTCATAAAACACCCGACCGCCTATATCGGAACGGAGTGATGCCACGACATTGGCGCCGGCGGCGGGCGGCACCGACAGCCGCCAGATTTGATTGTCGATGGCGTCAAACAACCGGACATCGCGGATTTCACGCCACAACAGAGCCGAATTTTCCGAGTGCAGTTCTTCGATCTCGCCGAATTCCTTTAGCAACGCCGTCAACGCCCGGCAGCGGTGTTCCACCGACGGGCCAGGGCCCTCGACGCGCACCGCCGTCACCGCTTGGCCGGCGTCGGCAACGTAAGAGACACCGGAGAGAGCGGCGGCAGCTTCGGGTAAGTGAGCGGCGGCGGAAACCTCGTTGGCGCTGCCCAGGGACGCCGCCATTGCCACCATCGCTCCGGCATCGTCAGCCCCCAAGATTAGGACGGTGCGGGTTTTTTCCGCCGCGGGCATGACCTTAAAAGTAACGTCCGTCATCACCGCCAGGGTGCCGAAGGAACCGGCCAGCAGTTTCGATAAGTCGAACCCGGTGACGTTCTTGACCACGGTGCCGCCGGACTTGAAGACCTCGCCCCGGCCACTGACGGCATTGAAGCCCAAAAAATGATCCCGCGCCGCGCCGGCCTGGATACGCCGGGGGCCAGCCAGGTTGCACCCGATAGCACCGCCGATGCTGCCTTCGGACTCGCCGTTTGCGCCGCCGTAAAGAATCCCCATATTGGGCGGCTCGAAGGACATTTGCTGATTGTTCTGACGCAACGCCGCTTCGATCTCGGCCACCGGTGTGGCGGCCAATGCGGTCATGTATAGCTCACTGGGCTCATATGCCTTAATCCCCGATAGGCCCGTGAGATCCAGGCAATGGGGGATGTCAACAGCACGGCCAAACCCATCCTTTGACCCCTGCCCGCGCACCGCCAGCGGCATGCCCTCGCCCGCCGCCCACTTGATGGCATCGAGAACTTGTTCGGCGGTTTCGGGTTTGAGGGTTTTGGTCATCGTGCCGTCGGCAACTTCCACAAACGCTCGGCATTTTCGTGGGCGACCTTACTGGCGACCTCGGCGGGAAGTTCTGCCAACGCCTTCCGCCATAACGCCGCCTGCCCCACGTATTTGTCGCCCCAGTGGTCGACCCAGTGTTGACTGGAATTGGCTGTGATGAAGGGATTGGCGTGCGAAGCCATGAAGTGAAGGTTGGCGTGCTTGGCCAATAGGCGCGCGGCGTCCTTGGTCTTCAACTGCCCCATGTGGATGAGCGCGAAGGAGTGGTCGGGATTATTCTCTACCATGGCCTCCATCTTGTTCATGAATTCATCGCGAACGTTCGTCGCTTTGAACTCGATATGAATAATGAACGGCCAACCCTTCGCCAACGCCCCCTTCAGCGCCACCCGCACCTGCTTGGCGTCCGGCGGCACCACCCATTCAGGCGCTTTGTTGCCTTTCTTGGCATGCCACAGGATGAGCTCGGCCATCGCCCCGAAGCCGGGCATGCGCATCTGCTTTTCAAACTTCTTGTAAAATTTGGGTGAGTTGCTGGCGTAGTGTTTGCTCTTGGTCCTGACCGAGGCGGTGACGCGGTCCGGGTGCTTGGCCGCGAACCCGGTGATCTGTTCGGGAGCGACCCTGCCGCGGGTCGAAAGGATGACGTGGCGGATACCCGCCTTGTCCATCAGCGGGACAATCGTCGAGCGGTCGACGAAATGATCGATCTGGCTGTGGGCGTCGATCAGGTAAAGTTCATTGGCTTGCGCGCCGGAAACAGATAGCCCCAGCACCAGAGAAACCATCATTGACCTTGCCAATAATTTCATCGGACTCATGCCTTAAAACCGGGGAATATCGGGAAACGGCAGCTTGCCCTCATGCACGAACATGCGGCCCAATTCGGCGCAACGGTGCAGGGTCGGATAGACCTTGCCGGGGTTGAGAAGCTGGTTCGGGTCAAACGCGCATTTAAGCCGTTGCTGTTGCTTGAGGTCGTCTTCGGAAAACATTACCCCCATCAGGTCGCGTTTTTCGATACCAACGCCGTGTTCGCCGGTCAGCACGCCGCCGACCTCGACGCAGTAGCGCAGAATATCGGCGCCGAATTGTTCGGCGTTTTTCAATTCGCCGGGCTGATTGGCGTCAAATAAAATCAACGGGTGTAGGTTGCCGTCACCGGCATGAAAGACATTAGCGACGCGAAGACCGTATTTTTCCGACAGCGCCGCCACCCTTTTGAGGACATCGGCGAGGCGGTTGCGGGGGATGGTGCCGTCCATGCAAAGGTAATCCGGCGAAATGCGCCCGACCGCCGGAAAGGCGTTCTTGCGGCCCGACCAGAAGACCTCGCGTTCTTCTTCCGATTGACTGATGCGCAAATACGTCGCGCCTGTCTGACGCGCGATGGCATCGACCCGTTCGATCAGATAGTCGACTTCGGCTTCCGGCCCATCCAGTTCGACGATCAGCAATGTCTGGACATCCAGGGGGTATCCGGCGTGGACAAAATCCTCGGTGGCGTGGATGGCCGGCTTGTCCATCATCTCCATGCCGCCGGGTATGATGCCGGCGCCGATGATGGCGGCGACGCAATCGCCACCGGCCTCATTAGAAGGGAACCCGATCAACAGGGCGCGGGCTGTTTCCGGTTTCTGTAAAATCCGCACCGTAACCTCGGTAATGACGCCCAATAGCCCTTCCGAACCCGTCGCCACGCCTAATAAATCGTAGCCGCCGGAATCCAGATGCTTGCCGCCGATGCGAACGACTTCGCCCGACATCAGCACCATTTCAATGCCGAGTACGTTGTTGGTGGTCAGCCCGTATTTCAGGCAATGGACGCCGCCCGAGTTCTCGGCAATGTTGCCGCCGATGGAGCACGCGATCTGGCTCGACGGGTCGGGCGCGTAATAAAAGCCTTCATGTTCGACCGCCTGGGTGATGGCGAGGTTGGTGACGCCGGTTTGGGCGACGACGGCGCGGTTGTCGAAATCGATATCGAGGATCTTGTTGAATTTGGCCAGACCCACGGTGATGGCGTCGGCCAAGGGAAGTGCGCCGCCGGACAACCCGGTGCCGGCGCCCCGGGGCACGATTTTGACGTTGTGCCGGGCCGCATATTTCAGGATTGCCGAGACCTGCTCCGTGGTCTCGGGCAGCACCACGATCAGCGGCAGCCCCTTGTACGCCATCAGGCCGTCATGGTCGTAGGCGCGGAGTTCGTCGGAATCGGTAATCACGCCTTCACCCGGGACGATGGCCTGCATCGCCTTAATGATCTGGGCGCGACGCGCAATCACGTCGCCGTCCGGTTCAGGCATCTTCATTGCCGAGGTCCTCCCCTAGGTTGAGGCCACAAGTCTATGAGATTTTGGAACCGCCTGAAAAACAAAAAACCGCGACGGGAGTCGCGGTTTCAAATAGGGAGACCCTCTCCCGGCGCGGAAATGGCCTAGCCTTGGCGGGCCTTGAAGCGCTTATTGCGCTTGTTGATGATGTAAACGCGGCCTTTGCGGCGCACCACGACGCAGTTTTTATCGCGGGTTTTAGCCGATTTCAGCGAATTTCTGACCTTCATGGCCTTGGCTCCGGTTCGTCCACGGTGAGCATATCTTTGCTGCCCATTTTTAACAAGAGCGCGGAAAATAGGGGCTGACCCCAGACTTGTCAATGGCCTGTTCCAGCACTAGCCAAGCATTACATTGGCGAATGGAAGCATTCGTAAAATACAGGTTTAAAGGTTCGAGGGGCCTGACTAAAATAGTTAAAATTATAACGGGGGGAAAATTCACCAATGTCGTTTGCCGATACCCGGCGATTGACCACGGCCGGGGCCAAAAAAATGATGGATGCGGCGATTGGCCGTGCCGAAGAGTTCAATATTCCGGTGACCGTTGTCGTCGTCGATGCCGGCGGCCATACTATTTTGCTGGAACGCATGGACGGTGGTCGTTTTCACACCGTTCATTCATCGACCACCAAGGCGGTCTGCGCCGCATCAAACCGCCGCCCGACCACCATTAAGGGCGCCCAGGCACAAGACCTGGATACCCTGCACGCCATTGGGCTGTCCTTAGCCGCCGGGCCTGATAGATGGACCGCCATGGAAGGCGGGTTTCCGATTTTCATCGACGGCCATTGCGTCGGCGGCATCGGTGTCAGTGGCGGCGATTGGGAACAAGACCAAGCTATCGCCAGCGCCGCCGTCGAAGCCGTGGGGGCGGACATCACCGACGCTTAAACTCGGATACCTTTAAGAAATTTCGACATTTTCACTCAGGGAGGAAACCATGACGAAACTCAAAGCAATCCTTACAAAAGTTACCGCGATCGCTGTCGCATCGGCGTTCGTGTTGCCGGCGCTCTTCACAAGTCCCGCAAAGGCGTTCCCGGACGGGCCGATTGCATTCATCATTCCCTTCGGCGCCGGCGGCGGAGCCGATATCGAAGGCCGCCTGCTGGCCAAGGAAATGAGCAAGGTTCTGGGCGTCCCCGTGGTACCCATCAACAAGACCGGTGGCGGCGGGGCCGTCGCCTATACCTACACCAAGAATTCCGACGCCAACGGCCAAACGGTGGTGTGGAATTCCTTGTCCATCCTGACCACCACCAACATCGGCAACGTGCCGTTCGACTACAGCGCCCTCGATCACGTCGGGCAGGTCGAATACCAGCCCATGCCGTTGGTGGTCAGCGCGAAATCCAAACACAAGACCCTCAAGAGCTTCATGGACGCCTGCAAGGCCGCTCCCGGTAAGCTAAAGATGGCGTTCGCCGGGTTTGGCAGCGGCACCCATCTGTTCGGCCTGGCGATGATGAACGAAGCCGGCTGCAAGCCCGCGCTGCTGCCGGTCAAGGCGCCGAAGCGCAATGCGGTTCTGCTCAGCGGTGAAGCCGACATCGCCAGCCATATCTTCACCAACCCGGTAAAACTGGTGAAAGCCGGAAAGTTGCGCTTCCTGGTGATCTCCAGCGGCAAGCGCAGCCCGCAGGCGCCCGACGTGCCGACCGCGACGGAACTGGGCTACAACGTCAATTTAGACCTGTTCCGTGGCCTGTCGGTGCCCAAGGGTACGCCCGCCGCGACGATCGCAAAATTGGCTGATGCCATGACCAAGGCGGCCAATTCCAAGGCCTTCCAAGACTTTGGTAAAAAGAAGGGGTTCACCATTGAGACCCTGGGCCCGAAGGCGTTCGACAAAAAACTCGCGGTCGGCGACAAGATCGTGAAAAAGGCCATGAAGGCAGCGGGTATCTACCGCTCCAAAACCAAAAAGTAAGCGGCGCCAGAGCCGTTTGATCTACAGACGGTCCGTCTTCTGTTGAAGACGGACCGTCTCAATTTCCGAAGCGCGGTATAGTCCCCGGTGATCCCATGAAGCAACGCAATCTGATCGCGGCCCTTGTGCTACTCGCCTTTAGCGGGGGCTACGCCTATATGACGGCGAACCTGCCGGACCGGGGCATTGAGAACATGACCGAACCCTCATTCTTCCCCTGGATCGTCACCACGCTGTTGTTGACGCTGACGTCGATACTTCTGGTGCAAAGCCTGCTTCCCAGCCAAGCCGCTGCCGCTTGGACCCTTTCCGCCGCGGCCAAGTCCAAAGTAGCGCAGGTCCTGGGCCTGTTCGCGGTGTACGTGGCGGTCTTGCCTTCGTTGGGCTTTCTTGTGGCCAGCGTTCCTTTCTTCGGCGGCATGATGGCCGTTTATGGCGAGCGCCGTCCCTTATGGCTGGTGTTGGGTTCGATTGGCGTCTCGGTTGGCCTGTTCTACCTGTTTCGCCTGGGGTTCACCATCTACCTGCCGGTGGGCGTGTTGAAGGGTATGATCTGATGGACGCAGAGGTCTACCAGGGCTTTCTTCAAGCCAGTCTGCCAACCAACCTTCTGGCGACGTGCATAGGATCGTTGCTGGGCCTTGTGGTCGGCATGATTCCCGGCATGACCATCAGCATGGGCATCATCATCGTGCTACCCCTGACCTTCGTCATGGACCCAGGAAATTCAATCGCGCTGCTGCTGGGTCTTTATGTCGGCGGCATGATGGGCGGCAGTTTTTCCGCCATCTTGCTCAATATTCCCGGCACCCCATCGGCGTCGGCCACGGCCCTGGACGGTTATCCCATGGCCGCACGGGGCGAGGCCGGCCGGGCCCTTGGCATCGCCATAATTGCCAGTTTCCTGGGCGGATTGTTCAGTTTCCTGTGCCTTTACCTGATCGCACCGCTGCTGGCTGAAGTGGCATTACAGTTCCGCTCCGCCGACCTGTTCAGCCTGGTGTTCTTCGGCCTTACCATCATCTGCAGCTTTGCCGCCAGGTCGATAATCAAGGGGTTGCTGTCGGCGGTGATCGGGCTCGCCATCGTCACCATCGGCCTGGACCCCATGGTCGGCACCCAGCGCTATACCTTCGATCAGGTCAACCTGATGTCCGGGGTGCATTTCCTGACCGCCCTGGTCGGCCTGTTTGCCATTCCGCAATTGATCGACAACCTGGTGGCGCCCAAGGCCGACGCTGGGGAAACCGGCGCCATTGTCCGGAAATTCGGATCCGTCCTGCCCAGCCTTGCGGACCTGAAAGCAATCCGGCTGCCGGTTTCCATCGGCTCGCTGACCGGCGCGTTCATGGGCATCCTGCCCGGCGCCGGCGGCCCTATCGCGGCATTCATTTCCTACGACTACAGCAAAAAACTGAGCAAGAAGGGGGCGGCCTTCGGCGATGGCGTGCCGGAAGGCATCGCCGCGCCCGAATCCGCCAACAACGCGGTCACCGGCGGCGCGTTAATTCCGATGATGACGCTGGGCATCCCCGGCGATCCGGTCACCGCCATCCTGATCGGCGCGTTGCTGGTGCACGGGTTGGCGCCCGGCCCACTGCTGTTCATCGAACAAGGTGACTTTGCCTATTCCATCATCTTCTCGTTCTTCTGGGCCAACATCTTCAACCTGTTTATCGCGCTGGCCAGCCTGCGTCTGCTGGTCAAGGTCCTGGCCCTGCCGCGGTCGCTGCTGATGCCGTCCATCGCGTTATTGTGCGTGGTCGGGGCCTACGCGCTGAGAAACAATTTCTTCGACGTCTACGTGATGTTCTTCTTCGGCCTATTGGGGCTTGCCATGCGATGGCTCGACATGCCCGTGGTGCCGTTGCTGCTGGCCTTGGTGCTGGGCAAGCCACTGGAAGAACATCTGCGCGCCACCCTTTCCAGCACCCAAGGCGATGTCATGGTATTCTTTACGTCGCCCCTTAGCCTGTTGTTTTTATGCATGGCCGTGGTTTCCATCATCTGGTCTTTCGCCGCCGAGCATCGAAAACGGCCCAAACCCTCGACTTAAGTTACAAATCAAGGAGTCATCGAAATGAGTTCCAATCCGGTCCGCGTCGCATCCCTGGGAATGGGCTGGTGGTCCGATGTCCTGGCCGACGCCGCAGGCAGAACGCCGGACATCGAAATCGTAAAGTGTTTCACCCGGTCTGAAGACAAACGCAATGCGTTTGCCGAGAAGTACAATTGCCAAGCGGTGGCCAGTTATGATGAGATCCTTGCCGACGATTCCATCCAGGGCATCATCAACACCACGCCCAATTCGGTCCATCTGGAAACCACCAGGGCGGCAGCGGAGGCGGGCAAGCATGTCTTTTTAGACAAACCCATCGCCAACACCATTTCCGACGCCAAGGCGATCACCCAAATCGTTAAGGATTGCGGCACCATTCTTTCCGTCGGCTATCAGCGCCGACGGGAAAGCCATTTCCAATGGATTCGGGATCGCATTGCCGAAGGCAAGTTCGGCAAAATGGTTCAGGCCGAAGCCAACATCAGCCGCGACCGTGAAGGTAAGTTCGACCTGACTTCGTGGCGCTATACGGCGGCAGGGATGCCTGGCGGCGTCATGCTTCAGATCGGGGTGCATTACGTCGATGTTCTGGAAACCATCTTGGGCCAGGTCCAATCGGTTTCCGGCATGACCTCGCAACTGGTGCTACCGGGCGACAATCCGGACGTCGCAGGCTTGCTGATGAAACATGATAGCGGCGCCGTCTCGACCCTAAGTGCCGGCTATGCCTCGGCCTCGGAATATTATCTGATGAACATCTACGGCAAGGAAATGACGGCGTATTACGACCTTCACAACGGGCTTCGTACGCTCAAGCGCCATTCCGACGAGGTCGTGCCGGTGACCTGTGAGAAAAACGACGCCATCGCCGAGGAACTGGAAGAATTCGCCGCCTGCATCCGGGACGGGGCCAAACCCACCGTGGACGGCCAACGGGCAACGGAATCCCTAGCCGTGATCCTTGCCGGCATTACTTCGGCCAAGGAAGGCCGCACCGTCGATGTCGCCGAGATTTTGGCATGACGGCGATGGCGACCGGGGCACTGGTAAGCACCAACTGGCTCGAGGAGCATCTGGATGATGACGGCCTTCGCCTCATTGAGATTTCATCCACCGTCGATGATGCCGCCTACCACCGCGACGGCCATATTCCCGGCGCCGCCTGGTTCTTTTGGAAGGATATCTGCTGGCACTCCACCGACCGGCAATTCACGACGCCTGAAGCGCTAGCCGAACGCCTGGGGGCCATCGGGGTCGGTCCCGAAACCACCGTGGTGCTCTACGGCGATCCGGTTCAGTACGGCACTTATGCTTTTTGGGCTTTCACCATGGCCGGCCACGCCAACCTAAAGCTGCTCGACGGAACGCGTACAAAATGGGTTAAGGAAGGCCGCCCGCTATCCAAGGATACGCCTGAATTTTCGGCCGTCGACTATCCACCGGGTAAGGCCGATTCCTCCATGCGGCTCGGCCGGGATGATATCCGCGATAATCTGGGCCGCCCCGGCCGGTTTCTTCTGGATGTTCGCTCGCCCGAGGAATACAGCGGCGAGCGGGTTATGGAGTTTGGGTATTTCGACCACGGCGCCGAACGCGGCGGACGCATTCCCGGCGCCGTCCATCTTTCTTTCAAGAACCTGCTCAACGACGACGGCACCTACAAAAGCCCCGACGAGCTTTTAGCCATCCTGGAAGGCGTCGGCGCGACCCCGGAAAACGCCGACGAAATCGTCGTCTATTGCCGGCTGAGCCACCGGGCCACCTTCACCTGGGTGGCGATGACGCGCATCCTTGGTTTTGAGAACGTCAAAATTTACGATGGTTCGTGGACCGAATGGGGCAGCATCGTCGATTTCCCGGTAGAGAATTAAGCGCCAAATTCCTCTTTATTTGGTCGCGTCTCCGGCCTCGACGATGGTCAGTTCGTTCTGGCCGACGCCGTTCAGCCTGAATTTCCGGGCTTCCTGATATTCCGGTGATTCGTGGCACGCCACCGCCTGTTCCAATGACGGAAATTCGACCACGATGAACCGTTCGAATGTTTCCGGCCCCTCCAAGGTACGGTATTCACCGCCCCGGGCCAGCGGCTTGCCGCCAAATTTTTTGACGATATCCGGCACCAGATCGGTGTATTTCTTATATCCGACGGGATCGTTGATTTTTGCTCGGGCTACCCAATATGCGGTCATTTTAAACTCTCTCTTCTCATTTTTTCTTGCCGAATGGAGGATATCATCATGCCAAGAAGGTCTTGGCAAGGAAATGCCCATGCGTTGACTTTCGTTGCCAGCCGCCATTTATAGAGTTTCCATTTCTGGCCATCCACCGCCACGGCACGCCGCCAAAGGACCCCGGCAGATATGTCTGACGTAACGACAGTCCCACCGTCGCGAAACAACCTTCGCGGCCTGATGTGGATGTTGGTGGCCGGGGTTTTCGCGACCTTCATGCATGCCTCGATCCGCCATGTCTCCGCCGATTTGCATCCATTCGAGATCGCCTTTTTCCGCCTGGTGTTCGGGCTGCTGCCGCTTGTGCCGTGGTTCATCCGGCTCGGCTGGTCGCCGCTCAAAACTAAGCGAGCCGGGATGATCATTTTTCGCGGGGTGTTGAATGTGATCTGCATGCTGGCATTTTTTATGTCGTTGTCGATGACGCCGCTGGCCGAGGTCACGGTACTGGTGTTCACAGCCCCGATCTTCGCCACCATGCTGGCGGTGTTCGTGTTCGGCGAAAAAGTCGGGCTTTTGCGCTGGGGCGCCATCGGTTTCGGTTTCCTCGGCGCGGTGGTGGTGCTCCGGCCCGGCTTCGAGGCGATTCACTTAGGCTCGGCACTGGCGCTGTTCGCCGCCGTCGTCTGGGGGGTGTGCCTGATCATCATTAAATCCCTGGGCAAGACTGAATCCAGCGTCACCATCACCACCTATATGTCCCTGGTGATGGCGCCGTTGTCGTTGGTGCCGGCACTGTTTTTCTGGCAGACGCCGAATATGGAACAGCTTCTGTGGCTGGTCGGCATCGGAATTTTCGGCGGTATCGCTCAATTGGCCATGGCCGAAGCGCTCAAGGCCGGCGAAACCCAAGTCGTCATGCCGATGGACTTCGCCCGCCTGATCTGGATTTCGGCAATCGCCTACCTGGCCTTCGCCGAGGTGCCCGGCGCCTATACCTGGATTGGCGGGGCCATGATCTTCGCCGCCACCGCGTTCATCACCTGGCGCGAACGGACGTTAAAAAAACCGCCGACGCCGAAGGCGGAACCGGCTTAAGCGGTGATTCCTTCCAAATGAAGGCGTCATAACATATGCTTATTGGCATATAATTGGTTAATGCGGCCAAGAAACCGGAATGAATAGAAACGTTGATGCCTATGGCGTCGAAATTCTTTCGAGATATTTCGACCCGGGCGAGACCCCAATCGACTACCAAATTGAAATCCTCCGGTATTGTAAAGAGAAGAGGGGTGAACGGTTAGGGCCCCGATGGGATGAGATTTCCCTGCCCGAGTTGCCGCCCAAGGCCGTTCCATTGCTTAGCGTCACCGACCTCGTGGAGAAGCCGTTGCAATCCACCTACCGTTTTTGGGGATCCGGCCTGTCGGAGGTTTTCGGCGCCGACTATACAGGGAAAGGCCCTCAGGATGTGCCACCCAAAACGTCCGGCATTAACATGGAAGGCGGGTGTGCGCGGTTGATCCTAGACCGGAAGGCCCACTTCGAGATCAAGGATTTTGAAACCGATGCGGGTTTGTTTGGCCGCGCTTTGGTCCTCCGCCTACCCCTTTCCGATGACAGTGAAACCGTCAACAAGGTGATCCTCCCCCACTGAGTTGGTCCACCCTTATAGTTAGTAAAGGAGGACCAACTCAGTGGGGGAGGATCACCGCGCGGCACCGCCAATTTCTGGCTCCTGATTACAGGCCGGCGCGCAGCGTCGGTATCATCATCCGCGCCGACCTCGGGGCCGTTCCCGCGTTCCATCTTCTGGGCGACAGCGCCTCGGCTCAATACATGTTGGACAGCGTCGAGGATGCAATGGGAGAATTCGTCGGCAAGCCTGTTGGCATATCGGCGGTCCGCCGGGCGAGGGAGGACTGAAGGCCGTGTTCACGCTTGCGTTGCCGAGATTCAATCTGCACTTGAGCGGCGCCCGTCCGGCGAACTAATTATTTGCGTCTGCCCGAATGATGACTTAAAGCACTTAGGCCCTATATTCGTTGTAAAGTGATCGGCGAAATGAACAAACGAAAAGGCATCAAATTCCAGGATCCGCACCACGCATCCATCGATCTGAGTAACGAATTGGAGGCGGCGATCGGCCGTGAGGTCAGGGCTTTCCGAAAAGAACTCAACATGACGGTCGTGGATTTGGCTAATGTCGCCGGACTATCGGCCGGCATGTTGTCCAAGATCGAGAATGGCCAGACCTCCCCCTCGCTGGCGACGCTGCAAAGCGTAGCCAAGGCGCTGAACGTTCCGGTCACGGCGTTGTTCCGGAGTTTCGAGGAGGAAAGGAGCGCCAGCTTCGTCAAGGCGGGCGATGGGCTCAACATCGAGCGCCGCGGCACCCGGGCGGGCCATCAGTATCAGTTGCTGGGTCATACGCTCGAAAAAAGCATCGGCGTGGAACCCTACTTGATT
>PTLL01000021.1 GCA_002938315.1 Alphaproteobacteria bacterium MarineAlpha3_Bin2
TCGCAAGCCCTTCGTCCATGAACTTCTGGCCATGGTGAACGAGAAGTTGTGGATGGGGCATTTCGGCGTGTGGACGGACGAGGGCCTACCCATGTTCCGACATGCCATGCCGATGCGCGGCACCCAAGGACCGACTTTGCACCAAGTCGAAGACCTGGTTGATGTTGCCATCGTTGAGTGTGAGCGATTTTACCCGACCTTCCAATATGTGATCTGGGGCGGCAACACGCCCACCGAAGCCATCGTCGCGGCCATGATCGAAACCATGGGAGAAGCCTGATGAGGTGCGCCGTCTAGTCAAATGGGCGACAAGATTCTCCTCGCCGGTGGTGGCAAAATGGGGACTGCCCTGCTCGGCGGCTGGCTGGAACGGGGGCTAAACGCATCCGATATCACCGTCGTCGACCCCATTGAGCAAACCGTCAAGGCCGTCGCCGAAGGGTTTGGCGTCATCGCCGTCACGGATGTTTCCGCCATTGACGAAAATTTTGCCCCGATGGCCATCGTGTTGGCGGTCAAGCCCCAGGCCATGGATGACGCCGCCCAAGCCTATAAGGGTTTCGCGGAGGGCGCGGTATTCCTGTCCATAGCCGCCGGTAAAACCATCGCTTATTTCGAATCGATACTGGGCGCCCAGGCGGCCATTGTTCGCGCCATGCCCAACACCCCCGCGGCGATCGGCAGGGGCATCACTGTGGCCTGCGCCAACGATATCATCGATGACGCCGGGCGCGTCCTTTGCGACGGCCTTCTGGGTGCCGTCGGCGACGTCGCCTGGATCGATGACGAAGGCCTGATGGACGCGGTTACCGCGGTTTCCGGCAGCGGCCCGGCCTATGTGTTCCTGCTTGCCGAAAGCATGGCCGAAGCCGGCATCCAGGCCGGGTTGCCGGCGGAACTGAGCCAGCACCTGGCGCGCGTCACCGTTGCCGGGGCGGGGGAATTGCTGCACCAATCTGAAGAGGCCGCGGCGCAATTGCGCACCAACGTCACTAGCCCCGGCGGCACCACGGAAGCGGCCTTGAGCGTCCTGATGGGTGGGGACGGTTGGCAACCTTTGGTGACCAAGGCCATCGCCGCCGCCACCAAGCGGTCCAAGGAATTGGCCGGTTAACAACCCGGATACAGCGCATGGAAATCAGCTTCGACGATTTCACCAAAATTGACATCCGCGTCGGCACCATCCGGCGCACCGAACCCTTTCCTGAGGCCCATCGCCCGGCCATCAAGCTGTGGGTGGATTTTGGGCCTGAAATCGGTGAGAAAAAGACCTCGGCCCAGATAACCAAATATTATGAACCCGATGAATTGATCGGGAGGCAAGTGGCTGCCGTGATTAATTTTCCGGCCAAGCAAATCGGACCCTTTATATCGGAGGTTCTAGTGTTAGGCTTCCCCGATGAGGACGGGGACGTCGTGCTGGTGGCACCGGAACGACCGGTGCCGGACGGCGGCAACCTGTTCTAGCGCCCTATCCGGGTATGCGCTTGGGATCGGTGTCATCGGAGACCGGATCAGTGGATTCAATTAGTCTGGTAACCTTAACCGCACCCGCAAACCGCCATTGGGCGAATCTCCTAAGTTGATATCACCGCCATGTCCACGAATTACGTCCCGGGCAAGCGTTAGGCCTAAGCCCACTCCGCCGGTGCCGAGGTTGCGCGACCCTTCGATCCGGTAAAAGGGTCTGAACACCTCCTCCAATTGGTCCTCCGGGATTCCGGGGCCATCGTCATCGATGGTGATTTCTATACCATCACCGCGTTGTCCGGCCCTGACAGAAACGTGTTTGGCGTACTGGATGGCATTGTCTATTAGATTGGTTAGGCACCGCCTAAAGGCATTCGGCCTGAGCGACGCCGTCAACACCCCTTCCGTGTGCAGATCAATCGCACCGCCGCGTCGCCGGGCTTGGGCCGCCACCTCATGCAACAATGCCGTCAAATCTACAGGTTTCGGATCCTCCGTTCCTTCGCCGCGGGCGAAGGCCAGGTAGCCGTCCAGCATGTGTTCCATCTCAGTGATATCCGCCTTCAACTCGGTGGTTCCCTGGTCTTCACCCAACATCTCAAGTTGCAGCTTCATTCTGGTCAAGGGCGTACGTAAGTCATGAGACACACCGGCCAACATATCGGTCCGCTGAGAAATTTGACGGGCAATACGCTCACGCATAGCCATGAACGCCGAGGAGGCTTGGCGGACTTCGGCGGCGCCTTCCGGTTTGAATGTTGAAACGTCCCTGCCCTTGCCAAAATCGTCAGCGGCAATCGCCAAACGGCGGATCGGTTTGACTTGGTTCCGCATAAAAATCGTCGCAACGGCGAAAAGGATCAATGACGTACCAACCATCCAGATCACGAACACATAGGCCGTGGAGCTAAATAGCCGCTTACGTGAAGTCACTGCGTGGAGCACGCCCGACGCTAGTTGAACATCGATAATCACCAAGCGGGAATTCGGTTGAGCGTGAATCAAAAACGGCTTGGAAATATGCGATGTCATCGCATTGGCCAACATCCGCTCCATCAGGCCGCTGGGATTTAGGGTGGTATTGGGGAGTACCGCATTTTCCTTTAGCGATACCACCAAATCCATATTGCCGGCCGCCACATCAAAAATCCAGGTGCGGTTTTGAGGGCCAGGGTTCCGCCGCATCAGGTTGATGACGGCACCGATATCCCCGGCCACGCCGCGCGCCAGTTTGAGCGTCACCTTGTCCCAATGGGTTTCGTAAAAGATCGCCGCCGACACCAATTGCAGGATCACCAGCGGCGTGACGATAATAAGCAATGACCGGCCCAACAAGCTCTTGGGCAGAAAACGTTTGACGGTGGCGGTCAAGGGACCCATGGCGATCCTTGGTTATAATTTCTAATCCGGACGCAGAACATACCCCTTGCCGCGTACGGTTTGCAGATAGCGCGGCAATTTCGGGTCTTGTTCAATCTTTCGCCGAAGACGCGTCACTTGAACATCAATGGCGCGACCGCCGCCACCGGCGCCGGTCAAGGAGATCAGTTCATCGCGATCTAGAATTTCCCCCGACCGCATGGCGAAGGCGCCCAACAAGGCCGTTTCCACATCCGTAAGGCGGATGGGCTTGCCGCCCCGGCTCAACTCACCGCGGCTTGGCGAAAACACGACGTCGCCCATGCTTACATTCGCCAGCGGTTCCCCCGGTGACGGCAACCGTCTCAAAATACTGTGCAGGCGTAACAACAGTTCCCTCGGCTCAAACGGCTTGACCAGATAATCGTCGGCGCCGCGTTCAAAACCTTCGATTCGGTTTTCTGACTCGCCCATGGCCGTCAGCATCAAAATCGGCACCTTGCTGGAACGGCGCAGATCTTCGGCAAAATCCAGCCCGCTTTCCCCCGGCATCATCAGATCAAGGACGAGAATGTCGAAGGCCAGCGTCTTCATCTTGGCCCTGGCATCGGCGGCATTGGATGCGGTCACCACCAGAAATCCGTTCTCGCCCAGGAATTGACCCAAAAGATCCCTGAGCCGGTCGTCGTCATCGACGACAAGAACATGGGGGAGTTCATCGCTCAATGGCTTTTGACTTGCCCCTTTCGCCGTCATTCCACAGCCTTTCGGGTGGCGACCCGGGCACGGTCCTCTTCATTAATGATGGCGCGCAGGACGGCGCGGAACCCTTGCACCGCATCGGCGCCGGCGTCTTGATAGGCACGCATGATCCGCTGGCTTTGCCGTTCGGACAGGCGGCGCTCCAGATCGGCGCCCTTGGTGGTCAAATACAAGTGACGGCGGCGGAGATCGGCGGCATCTGTGCGTTGAAGTATAAAACCGTCATCGATCAACTGGCCCAAAACCCGAGATAGGCTCTGTTTGGTGATCTTGAGAATACCTAAGAGTTCCGAAACCGCCATGCCGGGGTGGCGTCCGACAAAATAGATGACCCGGTGATGGGCCCGCCCGAATCCGAAATCAGCCAGTAGCGCATCCGCCTCGCCGGTGAAATCACGATAAGCGAAGAATAATAATTCCATCGCTTGGCGCAATTCCTCTTCCGCCATAAGAAGAGAGTGATCCGGGTGTTTAGCGTAGGAACCGGCATCGGCCATGATCAAACTCCGAATAATAAATTCAATCCACTAGGGCGACAGGCAAGAAACGGAGAGACGATGGAATTTTAAGTCAGTGTTATTGACATATATGACCAAGAATGATAATTAACGCAAGAACATTCTGATAAAATTACCATCTGCGAGAGAAAGTTTCATGGAATCCATCCCTTTCGACGACCGTGACGGCGTCATCTGGTTCAATGGCGAACTGATACCCTGGCGGGATGGCAAGCTTCACGTACTCAGCCATGCCCTTCATTATGCGTCATCCGTGTTCGAGGGGGAACGGTCCTATGGCGGTTCCATTTTCAAGCTGACCGAACATTCGGAACGGTTTGCCTTTTCCGCCCAAACCCTGGGCTTCGAAATTCCCTACTCCGTCGCCGAAATCGACGCCGCCTGTATCGAAACCTGTAAGGCCAACGACATCATCGACGGCTACGTCCGTCCCGTCGCCTGGCGCGGTTCGGAAATGATGGGGGTTTCGGCGCAGGAGACAAAAATCAACGTCGCCATCGCCGCCTGGGCCTGGCCATCGTATTTTTCCCCGGAAGCGCGGATGAAGGGCATCCGGTTGAAGACGTCTGAGTGGCGGCGTCCGTCTCCGGAAACGGCGCCGGTCCACGCCAAGGCCGCCGGGCTTTACATGATCTGCACGCTGTCAAAGCACGCCGCCGAGGCCGAGGGCTTCGACGATTGCCTGATGCTGGACTGGCGCGGTCATGTCGCCGAGGCCACCGGCGCCAATATTTTCATCAGCTTCGGCGATGGCAAGCTGCACACGCCGACGCCGGATTGCTTCTTGAACGGCATCACCCGTCGAACGGTCATCGAATTGGCGGAAAAACGGTGTATCGAGGTAATCGAACGCACCATCTTGCCCGATGAATTGAAAGACGCCACCGAGATATTCCTGACCGGCACCGCCGCCGAGGTGACGCCGGTGGGGGAAATCGATGATCTTTCGTTCACCGTCGGCGATATCACCAAATGGATGATGGACGATTACGATAAGGCCGTCGGCAAGCAACCGCCCAAGGATTCCCAGTCGGCGGCGGAATAGGGCTCGAATAGAAAGCTAGGCCCCCTATAGCACCCCGCCGGGGGTGCTCAAGGATTTTTCCACCAGTTCGCGGGTGATGAAGTCGAAGGCGTCGTCTTCGGAATCGGTCTGATAAAACAGGTCCAGGTCCTTGGCGTCTATAGTGCCGTGCTTGACCAAGGCCTCCAGGTTCAGGGCATCGGACCAGAATTCCTTACCGTACAGCACGATGGGAATGGGCTTTTTCAATTTCCCGGTCTGCAACAACGTCAACACCTCGAAGAATTCGTCCATGGTGCCGAAGCCACCGGGGAAAACGATGATCGCCTTGGCCAGATAGAGGAACCAGAACTTGCGCATGAAGAAGTAGTGAAACTCGAAGTTCAATTCGCGGGTGATGTATGGATTGTCGTTCTGCTCAAACGGCAATGATATATTGAGTCCGGTGTTGATGCCGGCGGCCTCGGAGGCGCCCCGGTTGGCGGCTTCCATGATGCCGGGGCCGCCGCCGGAACAGACGATAAAACGCCGATCATCAACTTCCAGGTTCTTCGACCATTCGGTCAACCGGAACGCCAGCTGGCGCGCGGTTTCATAGTACTGCGACATCTCCAGGTCACGTTCGGCAGTTTCGACGTCGCCGCCGTGCTTGGCCGCCGCTTTCAGGTGTTTCTCGGCATCGTCGCGGGATTTGATCCTGGCGGAACCAAAGAAAACCACGGTGTCGCGGACCTGGAATTCCTCAAACCGGGCCTCGGGTTCGATATACTCGGACAGGATCCTGATTTCACGAGCGACCCTGGACGACATGAATTGTTGGTTTTTATAGGCCTTCTTGGGCCAGTCGGGGTCGTCCGCCATGCCGGTTACTCCGCCGCATCGGGGTCTTTTTCGGCCCCGCGCCCCGCAGTCACCCAACGCCCCGCCGCCTTGTCATCGGAGCTGCGGGCATCGACCCACTGACCGCCGTCGGGGGTTTCTTCAAGCTTCCAGAAAGGCGCCTGGGTCTTCAGCCAATCGATCAGGAAATGACAGGCCTCGATAGCCGCCTCGCGGTGGGCCGACGCCGCCGCCACAAAGACGATGCGATCTCCCGGTTCAAGCCGCCCATAGCGGTGAATGATCAGGATTTCTTCCAACGGCCAGCGCGTCCGCGCCTCGGCCTCGATTTTGGCCAACGCCTTTTCAGTCATTTCTGGATAATGTTCCAGGGTCATCGCCTGAATGGACTCATCACCGGCCATGTCACGCACCAAGCCGATGAAACAGCTGACGCCACCGACGCCCAGATTCCCACTGGATAGATTTTCAAGTTCCCGGCCGACGTCAAAATCCTCGGCCTGCACCTTGATCATGCGCTTATCCTCCGGTGCGTTTTCATGTTTTGTCACCCACCGGTGACGGGTGGGAAAAAGGCGACTTCATCCTTGGCGGAAACCGGATGATCGAAGCCGACATGTTCCTGATTGACCGCGACCTTGACCACGGCGGTATCGGCAAAGGCCTCGGCAAACCCCTCGCCGCGCTGCTGTTGCCATTCGATCAGCTCGGCGACCGTGGTAACGGTCTGCGGCAGGGAGATGGTCTCCTCGGCGATGCCGGCTTTCTCACGCAACCAGGCAAAATATAAAATTCTCATTCTGTTACTTCCCCGTGACTTCGGTGAACGGCAGAAAATCCACCGTAGCGCCCTTTTCCAAGATTTCCGTGTCCTCTCTCAATTCCACCAGACCGTCAGAATCGACCATGGAGGTTAAAATACCGGCGCCGGAGGAATGATGCTTCATTGCCACCGGCGATCCCTTGCCGTTTGTTTCCAGCCGCACCCGCGCCCATTCGCGCCGTCCTTTTTTTTTCTTGTAGTCGAACCCCGCTTCGACCGGGTACCGCAGCCCGTCAGGCTCGGCGGCGCCCGAAAGCAACAACACCAGGGGCCGCCCGATGATCATAAACGTCACCATCGCCGCCACCGGGTTGCCGGGAAGGCCTAAGAAGGCGGTGTCACCGACTTGGCCCAAGGCAATGGGGCGGCCCGGCTTGATCGCCAGCCGCCAAAAATGAATTTGGCCGAGGCCGGCGACGGCATCGCGGACATGATCTTCCTCACCGGCGGAAACGCCGCCCGACGTGACTAACAAATCGTGATCCGCACGCGCTTGGTCAAGCGCCTTGGCGATTGTCCTGGCGTCGTCTTCCAAAATTCCCAGATCGGTGACCTCGGTGCCGAGACCGTCTAACAGCGCCATGATGGCATAGCGGTTGGCATCGAATATGCTTCCGTCGGAAGCTTCGCCGCCGGGGTCGCGAACTTCGTCGCCGGTGGAAAAAACTGCCACCCGAAGACGCTTGAACACCGTCAATTGCGAACGTCCGATAGACGCCGCCAAGCCGATTTCCTGGGCCCGCAACCGTTTTCCGGCGGCAATGATCACCGACCCCGCCCTCACGTCTTCGGCGGCAAAGCGACGGTTTGAACCCTTCTTTAATCCGGCTGGTAAAATCACTTCGTTTCCATCCAGGGTGCAGTCTTCTTCCATAAAGATCGTATCCGGACCGCTGGCCTGAAATCCGTCGCCGCCAACAGGCATCGGCGCGCCGGTGAATATTTGATACGCCTGGCCCCGTTCAGCAGGGCCATCCAAGGGATGGCCGGCGGCGATGCGGCCGGCCACCGGCAACCGGGTGTCGTCGGCCAGATCAAGGTCATCGAAATAGACGGCAAAACCGTCGACGGCGCTGTTGTCATGGGGGGGGACGGCGACATCGGCGACGACGTCTTCGGCCAGGACCCGTCCAAAACACTGGCGCAGCGGGACGGTTTCCGTCCCCGCCACCACCTGGACGCGGTCACGCAACTGGGCAAGCGCATCCGCCAGTGGCATCAAATCGCCCCCGAAGGCGAAACAATCGTCCTTAAGCTGCGCCATTCTTCTCTCCGGCTTCCAAACCCAAGTGGCCGACGATGAAGTCGCCAATAGCCTTGATGTTTTCCAGATCCAGGACCGCCACGTCCATATCGCCGAGATCGGCGTCGGTGGCGACGGCAATAATGGAAGGATCGTCCGGGCTAAGCAGCGGTTTGCCGACGGCGGGGCGGTGGATCTCCATCTTTTGGTGAAGATGAGACTTAAAGCCTTCGATCAGCACCAGGTCGACGTCTTCCATCCGAGCCAACAGGTCATCGATGGACGCCTCAGGGGCATCCCTGTTCTCGTGCAGAATAGCCCAGCGCTTGGCCCCGGTGATTAACACCTCGGTCGCGCCGGCGGTCCGGTGCAGATACGAATCCTTGCCCTTTTTGTCGATGTCAAAATTGTGGTGCGTGTGCTTCATGGTCGAGACGGTATACCCGCGCCCGATCAATTCCGGCACCAACTTGCTAACCAGGGTGGTTTTGCCCGAACCGCTCCAACCGACAAGGCCGAATATCTTCAATGGCTTTCTCCATCTCCAGAGTCTTCGGGAGGATGCGGATGTTTTTCGGCGGGGGCATGGTCCGTCTCGACGATGTGCTTAAGACCGGCAACCAGGTAATCGTAGCCGGTGACCAGCGTCAAAAGTGCCGCCCCCCAAATTCCCCAAATGCCGACCTCGGTCGTCGTCAACGGTCCGAAATCGGGTCCCACGGGGCCGACCAGCAGAAACCCTAAAGCCAGCATCTGCATGGTAGTTTTCCATTTCGCCATGGTCGTCACCGGCACCCGGACCGGAACTTCGGCCAGAAATTCCCGCAATCCCGACACCAATATCTCACGGCACAGGATCACCGCTGCCGGCAGCACGGTGAGGCCGGAAATGCGGTCGATCCCGACCAGCACCAGCAACACCGAAGCAATTAGCAGTTTATCGGCGATAGGATCGAGAAACCGTCCGAAGGCTGATTGCAAATGCCAGGCGCGGGCCAAATAGCCGTCGAAAAAGTCGGTAACGCAGGCAATGGTATAGGCCGAGAAAGCCAGCCAACTGCCCATCGGATCTTCGACGAACAGCAATAGGCCGACCAGCACCGGAATCGCGAGAATTCGTGAGAATGTCAGGATATTAGGCAGATTGTTCAGCATCTTGCAGTTCCGAAGTGTGAATGGCCGTATTCTATCTTCCTACCCCTCGGGGTGAAACCATTCATAAATAATGTTAGCGGTGGTTTTATTTATCCCCTCGACCGCCTCCAGATCGGCGCGACCGGCGTCAGACACCGCCTTGGCGGCACCGAAGTGATGCAATAACGCCTTTTTACGTTTGGCGCCGATGGAGGGAATATCATCCAAGGTAGAACGGACCAGTGACTTCGAGCGTTTATCCCGGTGCGCGCCGATGGCGAAACGGTGGGCCTCGTCGCGCAGGCGCTGAACAAAGAACAGCACCGGATCGCGGAGCGGCAGGCTCTTGGGGGGGTGGTTGGGACGGTAAATCTTTTCACGCCCGGCATCCCGATCCGGTCCCTTGGCGATGGCGGCAACGGCCACGTCTTCGATCCCCAATTCCTCGAAAACTTCCAGCGTCACCCCCAACTGTCCACGGCCGCCATCAATCAGGACCAAGTCCGGCCACTGGCCGCCGGTTTTATCCGGGTCTTCTTTCAACGCCCTGGAGAAACGCCGTTTCAATACCTCGCGCATCATGGCGTAATCGTCGCCCGGCGTGAAACCCTCTTCGGCGTCTTTCCCCGACCCCATGTCTGATTCCCTGGCGCCGCGGATATTGAATTTCCGGTAGGCCTTTTTGATGAATCCCTCCGGCCCGGCGACGATCATGGCGCCGACCGCCTTGGTGCCGGATACATGGCTGTTGTCATAGACCTCAATCCGTTCCGGCGCGCCGTCTAGATCCAATGCCAGGGCCAACCCCTCCAGCAAGCGGCGCTGCGATGCACTTTCGGCCATGCGCCGCCCCAGCGCGTCCAACGCGTTGGCCAGGGCATGCTTGACCAGGTTTCGCTTTGACCCCCGTTGCGGCCGCATCAGCCGGACCGTCCGCCCGGCCCGCACGGACAGGGCCTCGCCCATTAATTGCCGGTTCGGCGGGGAATGGCTGACCATGACCGTTTTCGGCGGCAAGGCCTTGGAATAGAACTGCCCCAGGAACGCATCGAGCACCATTTCCGCATCGTCATCCCGGCTGTGGCTAGGGAAATAAGCGCGGTTGCCATAATTGGCGCCAGCGCGGAAGAAGAACACTTGAACACAGGTCTGCCCGCCGGCCTGATGAACGGCAATGACATCGGCCTCGCCGATACCCTGCAGGTTGATGCCGTGGCGTGCCTGAATACGGGTCAACGCCCGAATGCGGTCGCGGTATCCGGCGGCTTGCTCAAATGCCTCGGCGTCACTGGCTTCCTGCATAAGGTCGGCGAATTGCTGCTGAATTTTTCGCGACCCGCCGGTCAGAAAGGCCCGCGCATCGGCAACCGAGGCCTGGTAATCCGTCTCACTAATACGATCAACGCAGGGCGCCGAGCAGCGCTTGATCTGATGTTGTAAACAAGGCCGGGTTCGGGCCGCGAAGACCGTATCGGAACATGATCTCAGCAAAAAAGCCCGCTGCAAGGTCGCCAAAGTCTCATTAACCGCCCACACCGAGGCAAAGGGGCCGAAATAATCACCCTTGCGGGTTTGCGCGCCGCGGTGCTTGAGGACCTGCGGAAAAGCATGGTCGCCAGTCAAAAGGATCGATGGAAAGGATTTGTCGTCGCGCAAAAGGATGTTGTAGCGCGGACGATACCGCTTGATGAAATCGGCCTCCAACAGCAGGGCTTCGGCCTCCGTATGGGTGGTGACGAATTCCATCGACGCCGTTTCCTTGATCATACGGCGCATGCGGTTCGATTGCCGTGCCAGCTTGGTATAACTGGTAACTCGCTTTTTCAGGCTTTTGGCCTTGCCAACGTAAAGGACATCGCCCTTAAGGTTAATCATGCGGTAAACGCCAGGGCCACCGGGTAGTGTTTTCAGATACCCTTCGATCACCGCGCCGCCGGTGATAGGGACCTCCTCAGCGGGTGGTTTTTCCCGCTTGGTCTTCGTTTTACGTTGATTTTTCATACCCGGTTATGCGCCCCGAAAGCTTCGCTTAAGGTTACAGGACCGTATTTTAATTAAAAGCTTTCGCCTTTGGTTTTAAACCCCATGAATTATCCACTAAACCTGTGGATAAGGTTGTTGAAAAGCCGACCTCCCACGCACAATTCCTTAAATATTGTATCATTTTTCTAATTTTGCCCAATTATTAGGCAATATTCGAACCCATTGATTTTATTAATTAAAACTTATTATAACAAGGAAGGAAGTGGTCAATGTATATACATGCATTAAAATAGACATATATCGTTACAATTGACCGACCTGTGCACAACTCTTCAATATGGTAACGATTAACCGCTTAGTTGCATTAATTCTACTGATTGCTTGAAAGCACGAATCTATACTTCCGAATTAAACCTTTCGATTTCTACTCCGACACTCTCGGCACCCTCAAGTATGTCTAATTTCTCTACCCGGACCAATGCCGAACGGACACGCACATCGGCGAGGCACATGGTGGCGATATTTTCGGCCAGCGTTTCGACCAGGTTGACGTGGCCCTGGTCGACGATTTCTTCAACACCCTTGGCCAATTCTTCGTAACAAATAACGTTATTGATATTGTCGTTGATCTCTTGTCCGCCTTCGTCCACCGCCAAATCCAGGTTAATCCGCACCCTCTGTTCGTCGTCTTTTTCATGTTGGTGGATGCCGATAGAACAGGCCATGACCAAATCGCGGATGAATACATGACGAATGGAACGTCCGGCATTCGCGATCTTCGGCACGTCGACCATTTTGATTGAGCTTGTTGACATCGATTATTCCATAAACCCCGGATCGAGAGATCCCGGCGCCCAGCCCAGATGCTGTCCGCCATCAAGAACGATCATTTGCCCAGTAATGGACGGAGCGTCAAGAAGGAATTGAACGGCGCGGCAAATCTCTTCCGGTTTTACTGGCCGGGAAAGCGGTTGCGCTGACCATTGACGTTCGAACTGTTCTTCCGTTTGGTGAATACTGGCAAGCGTCGGACCAGGACCGATGGCATTGACGCGGATTGAAGGCGCCAGCGCCAAGGCCAGGTTCTGTGTCAGCCCCCAAAGGGCCACCTTGGAGACCGTATAGGAGGTGAAATGGGGGGTCACGTTCCAGACCCGTTGGTCGATCAGATTAATAACGTTGCCCTCGGTCCCTTTGGGAAGTTGGTGGGCAAACGCCTGGGTCAATTGGAACGGGGCGCGTAGATTCACCTGCATGTGCGATTCCCAGGAATCCTTGGTCGCCGTTTGTGGGGTATCTTTCTCAAATACCGATGCATTGTTGATCAGGCCGCTTAATGGGCCGATGGCATCGCGGGCCTGTTGAACCAGACCGTCGGCCCCTTCTTCACTGGCCAAATCCGCCTGAACCACCTTCGCCGTGCCGCCCAAGGCCGAAATTTCATCGGCCACCGCCGCCGCTTCCCCTTTCGAACGATTGCAATGAATGGCAACGGTCCATCCCGACTTGGCCAGATCAAGGGCAATGGCCCGCCCGATACGCCGTGCCGCGCCGGTCACCAACACCGATTTCAGCGGATCGTCATTTACAGTCATGGCCGGAGAATGGGGGATCGCAGGCATCGATGCAAGAGCCTGCCTCAACCTCCCCCGAACAAGCCTGCGGAATATCCGTTATAAGCGATATACGCGCCATACAAGGCCAGAAAGGCAACGCCACTGCCCCGCCCGGGATGCCAGCGGCCGGTCAAAATCGGCACTACCAACGCCGTTGCCCCCAACATTACCCAAAGATCGAAGGAAAGGATATTTCCGGACACCGGCAGCGGCGTCACCATCGAGGCGACCCCCGCAATGCCAAGGATATTAAACAGGTTGGAGCCGACCACGTTACCCACCACGATATCGGAATGGCCCCGATAGGCGGCAACCACCGAGGCCGCCAATTCCGGCAACGACGTTCCCAGCGCGATCACCGTCAGGCCGATAATTTCCTCAGAGATTCCGAAGATCCGGGCAATGGAAACGCCGCCTTTGACCAGCAGGTCCGCCCCCCAAATAATTCCGGCCATGCCAACCAGCACCGTCAAGATGATGACCCCTGTCGGGGCGGCGATCGAGGCCATATCTTCGACTTCATGAATATGTTCGGCGGCCGCAGCTTCATCTTTGGACTCCGTACGGTAGGAAGACACCAAAAAACCGATGAAAGCCACGAACAAGATACCGCCGGACCAAAACGACAGGACGCCTTGGCCGCACAACAATACAAACACGGCGGTGCCGGCCATTAGGGTAATACTGTCGCGGCGATTGGGGTTCTCCGGCCCCGTAATTTCCGATAACACGCAACTGGCGCCCAAAATCAACAACACATTAGCGATGTTGGAACCGATGATGTTGCCAAGCGCCAAGCCCGGAGATCCGGACAGGGATGCATCCAACGTCACCACCAGTTCCGGCGCCGAGGTGCCGATGGCGACCACCGTCATGCCAATCACCAACGGCGACACATTTAAGATTTTCGCCAGACTGACGACGCCGCGAATAAAGATTTCCGCAGAAAATAGCAAGACGGCAAAGCCGCCGATCAATTGCAAATACATCATTTTAAGTTGATAAAATCCGATCGGGCAGGTCGTGGAACTCATTGATAAGGGCATCATAAAGATGTCGCTTGAAGGGTACAATTAAACCCGGAAGGTCTTCCATCGTGACCCACTGCCATTCGCAAAATTCCGGCATATCATCGGCGTTAAGGTCGATATCGGCGTCCGTCCCTGCAAACCTGAGACCAAACCATTTCTGAATCTGGCCACGGTATTTCCCGCTCCAGGAAATCCCGGCAATATCTTCCGGCAGGTCGTAGGTCAACCAGTCCTTGGTCTCGGCGATAATATCGGCTTTTGCAATACCGGTTTCCTCTTCCAATTCGCGCATCACGGCCTGTTTGGGGCTTTCCCCCGCGTCGATGCCGCCCTGGGGCATTTGCCAGGCATTGGGATAGGCATTACCAAATCGGCGCCCGACAAACACTTTGCCGGCGGGGTTGAACAGCATCGCGCCGACGCCTCGCCGATACGGAAGCGCCTCCCGGTTTGAAGGATTACCTCCACTCATAATTCCCGGAGTCACTCCTTGTCCTTCTTGTCCTGCTTGTTGGCCAACGCCGACAGCGGGACCAAGGTGATTTTCTTTTCCTTTAATTTTTTAGTCCAGGCGATAATACGCCCCAGGGTCGCCGGATAGGCCCGACCGACGGCAACGGCGATCTTCCTTTCCTTGAGGATACTCTCGAGGCGGAGCAATTTAATTTCGATGGCGCTCCGAGACGGATCAGCATCAAGGGTCAGGTCGCTAACGGCACGGGGCAGGTCAATTTTTCTGGCAATCTTGGGTGCCAACAAGGTGCCTTGAACACCGGTGGCGAGAAAAAACAAGCCACGTTTTTTCAGGGCATTTAGAACGGAGGTCAATAGGGCTTCGGAGGTGCCGAATCGGGAACCCATGGACGTGGCGACGCCAAAATACCCGCTAACTTGGCTGAACACCAATTCCAGCCGCTTTATGTTGTCTGCTTCCTTGAGCCCCGTATCCAACGAGAACGGACCAGCATCGTGGATGGGGAATCGCTCGCTTTCCATTGGCAATGTCAGCATAACCTCGTGCCCGACCAGCCGCGCGCGCACCAGCCAATCGCTAAGGTCTGTGGCATAGGGGTTCAGGACCAGGGTCACTTGCGGCGGCAGCTTGCCGATGGCGGCCATGGAAGCCGCACGGCTGAGCCCCACCCCGGTGATGACGATCGCAACCCGCATGCCTTCATCCTCACCCTCATATGGCCGGGCGTATATTTCCCAAGGTGTCTCTCCTTCCTTGCCGGTGATCGGCAAAGATCCCGTCAGGCCTTCTTTTTTCTCGATCAGCCGGACATCGGGGGTCGCGCCCAGGGGTTTGGCAGGGGGATGGTTGGGAAGCTTCCTCAGCGTCACCGACGTCACTGCCGGAAGAACGATTCCGCTGGCTTTGTCCTGAACAGCCCCGCCGAGGGCGTTAAGCGATCCGCCCAAAGGAATAGCCTTACCGCCGAATTGGCCGCCAATTTCGCCGACGACACTGGCCAAGGTCTTTCTTTTTTCCGGCGAGCCACCCGCCGCCGATATTGTCTTTTTTGGCGCCGGCTTTTGGATTCTTTTGGCTGAAGACGGCGTTATGCCTCCACCCGATACACCGGAAAACTGATTTAATCCGCCGCCCCGCTTGGCCGTTCCCGGCCTCGGCGGCAAGGCCATTTGAACCATCGGTCCCTTCGACGGATCTCTGGTTTTTCCGGCGCGTTGCGAAGAGGATTTCGAGGCTTTATCGTCGCCGCTGAAATACCACCAACCGGCGCCACCGGCGATACCGGCAAACAGAACGAAAGCCCCGGCCGCCGCAATCATCAACGGTTTGCGGCGTTCCTTGGCATCTTCCTCTTCTTCTAAATCATCATCGTCGAAATCTACATCGTCGAAATCAATGTCATCATCCTGGCCCCCCGGCGCAGATTCACCACCTTCTTCTGATTCTTCTGACGGGGAAACCTCGTCACCTACCGCTTCGGGATCAGGTTGTGGGGCGGCGACATCATCAAAATCGTCGTCGAATTCATCATCCGATTCGTCGTCGGATTTCTTTTTCTTGAAGACCTTGTTAAGCCCCGGAATTTTTGCAAGCGCAGCCATCTTCGGAAGCTTTGGGAGTTTCGGAATCTTCACGCTCTCACCCCAATGGTTATCCGTTTATCCTCCCCGGGGTGTAATACCAAGACCGAACGCCAAGGAAAACGCCTTAGTTCGTTTTGACGGCCCTATCACCAAACAACGCCAACCCGCGCAGCAGATCAAGCGCACGGGCTAACTGAAAGTCCAGTGGCGCCTTTGCCTTTTCGTCCTTGGGCTTGGCATTCTTGGCTTTTTCATTATCGGTCTTGGCGGCGTTGGGTTTGTTGGTTTTTTTCTTCGAATTCCCTTTGTCGCCGTTATCTAGGGCATTTCGCAGGTCAGCCTCAAAGCGCCTTTTCGGCGCATCAACCGCCTCGATGCGGGATTGCTGGACCACGATATCCGGGTCAATCCCCTTGGCCTGGATGGACCGCCCCGATGGCGTGAAATACCTAGCCGTAGTCAACCGCATGGCGCCGTGTCCGGGGAGCGGCATAATCGTCTGCACCGAGCCCTTACCGAAGGACTTGGTGCCGAGAATTACCGCACGGCGATGATCTTGTAGCGCGCCGGCGACAATCTCAGACGCCGATGCCGACCCACCATTGACCAATACCACGATCGGTAAATTATCAGCCAGATCCCCTTTTTTGGCATTGAACCGCTGAGTGTCCTCGGCCCGGCGAGACCGGGTGGAAACGATTTCACCTTTGTTCAAAAAGGCATTGGATACCGCCACTGCCTGATCCAGAAGGCCGCCTGGGTTATTGCGCAGGTCCAAGACATAGCCCTGAATGTCAGCACCAATTTCTTTTTTGAGCTTGGCCATTTCCTTCTTCAGGCCGACGTCCGTCTGCTCGTTGAATTGGGTAATCCTGATGTAACCGACCTTTTTTTCGACCTTGGATCGCACCGAGGTGATTTTGATCACCGCCCGAGTGATAGAGACATCGAAAGGCTCCTTGCCAACCCTGAGGATGGTCAGCTTGATGTCACTGCCGACCTTGCCGCGCATCAAATTCACCGCCTGATTGAGAGTCATGCCTTGGACCTGTTCCCCGTCAAGATGGGTGATCAGGTCGCTGGGCTTGATTCCGGCGCGGAATGCCGGGGTATCGTCGATCGGGGAGATCACCTTGACGTAACCGCCCTCCATGCTCACCCGGATGCCGAGACCGCCGAATTCTCCGCGGGTATTGACCTGCATATCCTTGAAAGACTTGGCATTCATATAACTTGAATGGGGATCGAGGGACGTCAGCATACCGCTAATGGCAGCTTCAATCATTTCCTGATCCGTGGGCTTTTCCACATAATCCGCCCGCACACGTTCAAACACATCACCAAACAGGTTCAGTAAACGGTAGGTATCAGCGTCATTTTTATTGGTTTCCGCCGCAACGGCTGGATTGATTGCCATCAAGGGGATCAGAAAAACGGCGAAGGTGAGAGCTGTCAGTACAGTACGGTTTTTCATTCACTTAACCTTATTTATGCGCCGCCAGCCAAGGGAGCGGATTGATTGGCTGGCCATTGCGCCTGAGTTCAACGTAAAGAACCGGTTTACGACTATCAGGGCGTCCCATGACGCCAACCGGTTCACCCGCGACAACCCATTGACCGATGGTATTGTCGATCCGGGCGAGACCGGATAGTAGACTATGATATCCCTCGCCGTGTTCGATGATCAAGAGTTCCCCATATCCCCTGAATTTTCCAGCATAAACGACGCGGCCCTCATAAGGTGCCACCACTTGGGCGCCTGAGGCCGTTTGCAGCCGCATCCCCTTGCGGGTCAAGCCGGTGCTCAACGTTTGACCGAAGCGGCCGATGATGCGGCCGACCACCGGCGGCGCCAATTTGCCCCGCTGGCCGCTGATCGGAGCGCCGGTTAATCCGGCGGGAAGCCCCAAAACCGTTTTCGGGGGGACATAGGGATTGGTTTTGGCCGTCGATTCGCCTGAAACTGACGGTTTTTGCCCCGACTGGGGCGGAGGTCGGCCCTTATTCAGTTTTTTCAGGAGTTCACGAAGGGTTGCCGCCTCGCCGCTAAGCGATTTCATGCGCCGTGTTTCCGACTTGCGGGCGGTCAATGTGCGGAATTTAACAGCGGTTTTTTGGCCAAAAAGCACCGCCAACCGTTTGCGTTCTGTCTCCAGCCCGGCCGTCACGCTGGTCAATTGTATTTTCTTTTCCGCCATCTCGCGCCGGGCCTTGGCCAGGCTTTCCAGATCTTCGCGGAGCCTGAATGCGCTGCGTTTGATTTCAGGCACCGCGGCGCGAAGAAGAATGGCGCTACGCACAGTATCGGCTGGGGAGATGGGTTGCATCATCAGCGCTTCCGGCGGATAGCGCGCAACCCGCTGTAAGGCCACCAGGATTCCGGCAAGTTGGCCACGCTGTGCCGCCAAGCGGACAAGTTTGGCATCCTCCCTGTCCTTTAATTCGGTAAGGGACTTTATCAATTCACCCGATCGGCGTTCTTGCGTCTGGATGATTTTGGCGGCTGCGACCATGTCACGGCGCAAGAGGGCCAGATCGCGCTCAATTTCGTCGGCTTTTTGCTTCAGTTTACGGGCTTTTTCCCGGCCTTGACCCAAGGCGCGATTGACCTCCTCGAGACGTTTACCGGTTTCGCCTTTGTCAGTGGATTGCGCCCATACAGGAAGAGTGCCCACCAGCACCAATGCCATCACGCCCGCGAAAAGGGCGCGGAAAGATTGATATGTAAAAGCCCTTATCATTGTCCTTCTGGCTCAATCAGCGATTGGCCGGTCATCTGTTCCGGTTGACTCAGTCCCATGAGCGTCAGCAGCGTCGGCGCCACGTCCGAAAGCCGGCCATTGCCAAGCCCCTTCACCCAGCCCGGCGCATTGGCCATCACCACCGGCACCAGATTCATGGTGTGGGCGGTGTGCGGGTGATTATTTTCGGTATCCATCATTCTTTCACAGTTGCCATGATCGGCGGTCACCAACAACACGCCGCCGGCGTCCTGAACCGCGCCCTCCAGGCGGCCAAGGCAGCCATCTAGACATTCCGCCGCCTTGACAGCAGCCTCCAGGATGCCGGTATGGCCGACCATGTCACCGTTGGCGTAATTTACGACGATCAGGTCAAACCGCCCTTCACCGATAACAGAGACAAGATTGTCGGTAACCTCTTGGGCCGACATTTCCGGCTTCAAGTCATAAGTGGCGACCTGGGGCGACGGCACCAGAATGCGGTCCTCGCCGGGGAAAACCTCCTCGCGCCCGCCGTTGAGGAAAAACGTCACGTGCGCGTATTTTTCGGTCTCGGCGATCCGAAGCTGGGTCAGGCCGGCATCCGACACCACTTGGCCCAAGGTGTTTTCCAGCCGTTCCGACGAGAACAGGGCACCATAGAACCGGTTTAATTCAGTGGAATATTCAACCATGCCTAGGCGGGCGGCGAAATTGGGCCGCCGGGGCCGTTCAAAACCGCTGAATTCCGGATCGGCCAGGGCAGCCAATATTTCTCGCGCCCGGTCGGCGCGGAAATTAGCCATCAACAGGCCGTCGCCGTCGTTCATGCCGGTAAAACCGCCGATCACCGTCGGCACCATGAATTCATCCGTGACCCCGGCGGTGTAGCTGGCGTCAATGGCCGCAACGGGATCAACGGCGGCGGCGCCTTCTGCCATCACCAGGGCACGCCAGCCTTTTTCGACCCGTTCCCAGCGATTGTCCCGGTCCATGGGGTAATAGCGACCTGATACGGTGGCGATACGGACCCGTTCCGACCATCCCTCCCATCCTGTCGCCGCCACCAATCCGGCCATGTAGTCCTTGGCGCTTTGCGGCGGCGTGTCGCGGCCGTCAAGGAACGCATGAAAGGCCACCGGCACACCCTCGCCGGCAATGATCGCCGCTAAACTAATAATATGATCGTGGTGGGAATGGACGCCGCCGGGCGACAATAGCCCCATTAAATGACAGGTACCGCCGTTTTCCTTCAACTGGGCGACGAAGTCCCGGAGATTTGGAAGCTTTTCCAATTCGCCGGCGGCGATGGCGGCATCGATCCTAGGCAGGTCCTGCATGACGATGCGTCCGCCGCCGATATTCATGTGACCGACTTCGGAATTCCCCATTTGCCCGGCGGGCAGGCCGACTTCCTGTTCCGAGGCATCCAGGCGCGCCGACGGCGATGTCGCCACCAGCCGATCCCATATTGGCGTATGGGCGAGCGCAATGGCGTTGTGGTCGTCCTCATCACGCGCGCCCCATCCGTCAAGGATGCAAAGAACGACGGGCCGGGGAACGGTATTCTGACTTTCGGATTCGGGCATGGCACCAATATAAGGTTTTAGCGGGATAATACGATAGCCGAGAGGTGGTTAGCGGGGCGTTAACCGTTAAACCCGGTTGCGGCTTAACATGAAAATTCCCATGTGTATAATTATAAGCTGCGGCCTTTGACCGGCATGACGAAGGCGTATTCAGGAATGTCCAGAAAACCCATCAAATCGCTACTGTTGCGCGGCGTCAACGTGACGGCGCTGGTGGCCGGGCTGGCGGCCTGCGTGACCGGCTCGATGTCGCCGGTGAGCAAGACGGAGGTCGGCAGCTATATTAGCAACCGCGCCTATTCACTTTATTACCAGGGCACGTCCTCGAGCCCCGATCTAATTGTCCTGGACACGGCCGGCGGCCTAAAGATGGAGGCAACGGGCTGGAACACGGCCGGCCCCATCGAGGCCAAGACGATGCTGGCGGGTGCGGTCAAAGGCGCCGGGTCATTCCAGACGCTGTTCTACACCGATGATGAGGAAACCAAGCACTCAGAAGCGTTCCTTTTTGTCGGCGGCGCCAAGGACGACTTATCGTTCAACTTCTCGCCTGACCCGGAGGCCGGCACGTTCACGCTGAGCGAGACGGCATCGGCCGGCAATAGCGAAGGTGGGGACGGCGGTGGCGATGGCGGCTACTGACCCGCTGAAGTGGGGGAATTGAGCCTATCCTATTCCCGGTGATAGGGATGTCCGGCAAGTATGCACTGGGCCCGGTAGATTTGTTCCGTCAACATGCCCCGAACCAACAAGTGCGGCCAGGTCATGGTGCCGAGACCCATTACCCAATCGGCGCGTTTGATGACCGCGTCGTCGAGACCGTCGGCGCCGCCGATCAGGAACGCCACATCCCGGGCCTGATCGCGCCAATTCCCCAGTTTGGCGGCGAAGGCCGTACTCGACAGGGTCTTGCCGCCTTCGTGTAAGGCGACAATAACGGCGCCGGCGGAAACCTGGGCCAGCAACAGTTCGGCTTCACGCGCCTTTAAGGCCGCGGGTTTAAGCTTTTTCTTTTCCTCGATTTCCCTGAGTTCCAGGGGATAGGTAATTCGCTTGGCAAAATGCTCGAACAGATCGCGCTCGGGTCCCTTTTTCCAGCGCCCGGCGGTCGCGATGACCAAACGCATGGAACCGGTCGTCCCTATACCGTCGCGCCTGGGGCGGCGTCGTCTTCGGCGGCGGGGCCGGTCCAGATTTTTTCCAGGTTGTAGAAATCGCGGACTTCGGGACGGAATAGATGAACGATGACGTCACCGGCGTCAATCAATACCCAATCACAGTGGGGCAAGCCTTCGGCCTTGAGCCCTTGGAGCCCGCTGGCCTTCATTTTCTTCTGGAGATGGGTGGCCATGGCACCGACTTGGCGGGAGGAACCGCCATTGGCAATGACCATGAAATCGGCGATTTCCGTCTTGCCGGCCAGATCGATGACGACGACGTCTTCGGCCTTGTCATCGTCAAGAGATGTTTCCACCAGTTTGAGCAAGTCGCTCGACGCCGGTGGCATCTTTTTCATTCTTGGTATGGTTGGTCTCCTTTTCTGAATTTGATCACTACGAGTCTAATCGAACATTATTTCCATACGCTTAACGACCACTCCGAATCAACGTCGCCGAAGCGGCGCTTAAGGGAATTTCTAAGAAAACCCAGGCCGGCGGCTTGCTATCGGCTAGGGCGGAGGCGCGGATTTCCTTAATCCGGTAGCGCTGAAACCGTTTCGCCGCCGTCGATACAAGCGCCTTAAAAGAATAATCGGGGCGCGCCAAAACCGCAACGGGAACGGTTTCGAAAATCGCCGTCCACTTATTCCAGTGATTGATTTCAATAAGATTATCGGCGCCCATGATCCAGACGAACCGGCACCTGGGAAACCGCCCTTTCAGCGCCTTCAAGGTGTCGGCGGTGTATTGGGTGCCGATTTCCCGTTCCAAATCGCTGACCCTGATTTTACTTCCCTGGGTCAAGGCGCGGGCGCCGTTCATGCGGTCCTCAAGCGTCGCCATGCCGTCGATGGGCTTCAACGGGTTTTGCGGCGACACCAGCCACCAGACTTCATCGAGCCGAAGCCGGTCCAGGGCATGGCGGCTGATATGCAAATGCCCGGCGTGAGCGGGGTTGAACGAACCGCCGAGGATGCCGATGCGCCGGTGCCGCCCGGTGGTGGCGGGCGGATTACGAAACGCCGACGCCCGCATTTCGGTCACGGGCGGGTTTGCCCCTCGCCCCGGACCACGTACTTCGATGTGGTCAATTGCTCGACACCGACAGGGCCACGGGCGTGCAACTTGCCGGTGGAAATCCCGATCTCCGCACCCATGCCGAATTCACCGCCGTCGGCGAACTGGGTCGAGGCATTAACCAGGACGATGGCGCTGTCGACTTTGTTAATGAACGTCTCGGCGGCTTCGGCGTTGCCGGTAATGATGCAATCCGTGTGATCGGAACCATGAAGGGTGATATGGCCGATGGCGTCATCTATCCCGTCGACGACCTTCACGGCAATAATGGAATCCAGGTATTCGGTGTCCCAATCGGCCTCGGTGGCGGGATTGATCCGGGAATCCACGACTTGCGCGGCTTCATCGCCCCGAACCTCGCAGCCGGCATCAATCAGGTCATTGACGATGGCCGCCAGCATGCCGTCGACGGCGGCGCGGTCGATCAACATCGTTTCCGTCGCGCCGCAGATACCGGTGCGGCGCATCTTGGCATTGACTACCAAATTGCGGGCCATATCGGGATCGGCATCGGCATGGACGTAGGAATGGCAATTGCCTTCCAGGTGCTTGAACAGCGGCACCTTGCTATCAGCGGTAATGCGTTCGATCAGCGATTTGCCGCCGCGCGGCACGATGACGTCGATGAAATCGGTCATCGTCAACATTTCGCCGACGGCGGCGCGATCCGTGGTCGGCACCAGTTGGATCGCCGCTTCGGGCAGGTCAGCCGCCGCCAAGCCCTCGGCCAGTGACGCCATGATGGCGCGGGATGAATGGTAACTTTCCGAGCCGCCGCGCAGGATCGCCGCGTTGCCCGCTTTCAGGCACAAGCTGCCGGCGTCGGCGGTGACATTAGGCCGGGATTCGTAAATCACGCCGATTACCCCCAACGGCACCCGCACCCGCTGGATCACCAAACCGTTGGGACGAACCCGGTCTTCCAGCACGGTGCCAACGGGATCCGCAAAGGCGGCGATTTCCTCTAATCCCACGGCCATCCCTTCGATCCGTTCATCGGTTAGCGCCAACCGGTCGAGCATGGCAGCGCTCAAGCCCTTTTCCTTCCCCGCCGCCATGTCCGTGGCGTTTTCCGATAAAATCTCGTTTTTGCAGCGGCGCAGGTTGGCGGCGGCTTCCAACAGGGCTTTGTTCTTGGCCTCTGCCGGCGCGGTCGCCAATTCGCGGGCGGCAGCCTTGGCGGCCTCGCCGATCCCCTGCATCAATTGGGCGATGTTTTCAGTTTCCATAGCGTCCTTGACCGGCCTCTCAATCCAGCACCAGATCGTCGCGGTGGATCATTTCATCCCGGCCACGGTAGCCGAGAAGACTTTCGATTTCACTGGTTTTGTAGCCGATGATGCGCTTGGCATCCTCGGCCGAATAGGCGACCAGGCCACGCCCCAATTCGCGCCCGTCACCGGTTTTGACGATGACTGCGTCGCCGCGTTGAAAATCACCCTCGACGGTAACGATCCCCGCCGGCAACAGGCTTTTTCCGGCGCCCAGCGCTTGCACCGCCCCGTCATCCAGAACCACCGATCCGGCCGGCCTCAGCGCCCCTGAAATCCAACGTTTGCGCGCTGTTTTCGGGGTCGCGGACGGCAGGAACCAGGTCGCGGCGCCGTCCTCCAACCGTTTCAAGGGATGCATGTCCCGGCCGTCGGTAATCGCCATGCGGCAACCATTAGCCAAGCACACCTTGGCCGCCGCCAACTTGGTGACCATGCCGCCCTTGCTGTCGCCCTGGGGGGCGGCGCCGGCCATGGCCTCGATCTGGGGGGTGATCTCTTTCACCTCGGGGATGATGGTGGCGTCGGAATCGGTACGGGGGTCGGCGGTATAGAGACCGTCGATGTCCGACAATAAGACCAGGACATCGGCGCTGATCATGGCGGCGACCCGGGCGGCCAGGCGATCGTTGTCGCCGAAACGGATTTCGTCGGTGGCGACGGTGTCGTTCTCATTGATCAGCGGCACCGCGCCTAATCTCAACAGCGCCTCCAAGGTGTTGCGAGCGTTGATATACCGGCGCCGGTTTTCGGTATCTTCCAGGGTCAACAGGACTTGGGCGACGGTTAAATCGAATCCGCCCAGTACCTCTTCATAGGCATGCGCCAACCGCACCATGCCGGTGGCCGCCGCGGCTTGGTTGTCGTCGAGCTTCAGCTCGCCCAAGGGTAGGCCCAAATGACGGCGGCCGATGGCGATGGCGCCCGACGACACCACGATCACCTCTTGGCCGCGTTTGATGCAGGCGGCAATGTCGGCGCCCAGGGTGTCGAGCCATTTCCGATGCACGGTGCCGTGCTCCTGATCGACCAATAAGGTCGAGCCGATCTTGACGACAATCCTTTTGCCGCTTTCAATTCGACTGTTGTTGCTCATGGCGCGTACGCCTCCGAAACTTCGTCGGGAGCTTTTGCCGCCTCGATCGAAGCCAACAGGCGATCCAGCAGCGGCGTCAGCCCGTCGCCGGCAACCGCCGAAATGACCCCGACCGGGGCGCCGCAGGCACTAGCAAGCTGGTGTTGTTTTTCCTCGATGGCGTCGGCGCTCAAGGAATCGGATTTTGCCAGCACGACCAACTCGGGCTTTTCGGAAAGCCCGCCGCCGTAGGCATCGACCTCATGGCGAACGACCCGATACGCGTCTGCGACATCCTCAGTGGTGCCGTCGACCAAATGCACCAGCACCCGGCAGCGCTCGACATGGCCGAGGAACCGCGTGCCCAACCCGGCGCCCTCGCTGGCGCCTTCGATCAGGCCGGGGATATCGGCGAGCACGAATTCGCTGCCGCGCACATAAACGACGCCCAGATTGGGATGCAGTGTGGTGAAGGAATAATCCCCGATTTTCGGATGCGCCCGGCTGACCGCCGCCAATAACGTCGACTTTCCGGCGTTGGGCAGGCCCACCAGCCCGGCATCGGCAATCAGCTTCAACCGCAACCAAAGCCAGCGTTCCGAGCCGGGATAGCCTTCATCGGCGCGCCGCGGGGCCCGGTTGGTGGAGGATTTAAAATGGGTGTTGCCGTGTCCGCCGTCGCCGCCTTCGGCAATCACGATCCGTTGCCCGGCTTCGGTAATATCACAAAGCAACGTTTCCCTGTCTTCGTCGAAGATCTGGGTGCCGGCGGGAAGCTTGACGGTGATGGTTTCGCCCTTGGGGCCGGTACGATTTTTGCCCATGCCGTCCTTGCCCCGCCCGGCCTTAAGGTGTTGTTTGTAGCGAAAATCAATCAGCGTATTGAGCTGGTCCGAGCCTTCCAGCACGACGTCGCCGCCGCGCCCGCCATCGCCGCCGTCAGGACCGCCGTGAGGGATGTTCTTCTCACGGCGGAAACTGACGCAGCCGGAGCCGCCATCGCCGCTTTTGATAAAAATTTTCGTTTCGTCCAGGAACTTCATCGTTCATTGCCCGTTGAATAACTCCATTTGGCCCCGAATTTGCCCATAAAAAAAGGGGAACGGCCAGCCATTCCCCTTAAACGCGCGAATGAATAGCCATCAGCCTATCTTCAGCTGGCCGGCTCCACCGCCACGAAAACCCTGCCCTTGGCCTTGTGATGGAACTTCACTTTGCCATCGACGGTGGCGAAAATCGTGTGGTCTCTGCCGATGCCGACGTTGTCGGCAGGATGGTACTTGGTGCCGCGCTGGCGAATGATAATATTGCCGGGGACCACGATCTCACCGCCGAATTTCTTGACGCCTAAGCGCCGGCCCGCGGTATCGCGGCCGTTGCGGGAGCTGCCGCCTGCTTTTTTATGTGCCATGTCTGACCCTACTCCTTGGACTTGCCTTTAGCCGGGGCTTTTTTCTTTGCTGCCGGTTTTTTCTTGGGCGCGTCCTTTTTCGCTGCTGCTTTTGGTGCCGCCGGCTTCTTGGCCGCGGGCTTCTTCTTGGCTTCTTCCTTTGCCGGCGCCCTGGCTTCGGTCTTTTTGGTTTCAGCCGGGGGCGCAGCTTTTTCCTTCGGTTCGGCTTTCGGCTTCGTATCCGTCTTCGGCGCCGCCTTGGCCTTGGCGCCTGCCTTGGGCCTGGTTCCCGTCGGGCTGACATCGACAATGCGCAGAACCGTCTGTTCTTGGCGATGACCGCGGGTACGGCGGTAGTTCTTGCGGCGGTGTTTCTTGAACACGATAATCTTGTCGGCGCGGGACTGTTCAACCACCTCGGCGAAAACCGCGGCTTTGTCGATAACAGGGGAGCCAACGGTTGGCGCCTTGCCGTCGCCGCCGATCATCAGGACGTCGGCCAATTCGACCATGGCACCGGGTTCCCCGGTCAGTTTTTCGACGACGATTTTATCGTCCTTGGCGACCCGGTATTGTTTTCCACCGGTGCGAATGACAGCGAACATTTCCGCCTCGTATCATATCAGTTCATAAAAAAAGACCCCGAACCGGCCATTGACTCCAAGCCCTGCCCGAGAGAGGCGGCACTATACCCCGGCGTGCGGGGATGTCAACGGCGGAAACGCTGGTCAAACGGCGGTGCCGGGCCCTCGTATTTCCAGCCCGCTGGCATGCTCCTGGGGAACGGTTCGGCTGATCTCCGCCGTCCCGTCCGATCACCGGGTGTCTCCCTGTTTCGCAAGAGGTTTCCACTCACGCAGAGTAGTCGCGTAGTCTCCCCTGTCTAACGTCAGCGCCTATTATCTCGATAAAAGACGAAGTCACTGGGTCTTGTGGAGCCGCTACTGGAACTTTGATCGAAGTGACCTCAACTGGGCACCGGTCGCCTGCCTTGGGCGGAAGGGTGTTAAGCAGAGGCAGGCGGCTGTGCATCTGCTAATAGAGTTCTGGAAGTTTGATGCAGAAGAAAACAAATTGGACGAGTACCACTGGATCAACGAAGACGGCTATCTGTCAGTTGCCGATTTGTCAGCAATCGCACGATGCGTGTGGGACGAGGCAGAGTGATTATTCGTCGCTGGGGGTGGTTAGGTGGCCTCAGGAGCCATGCAGAGGCCCTAATAGGCCGTTGTCATAGGGCTTGGTGCGCCCAAGTCAAAAGGGATGTCCGCTTTCGGGGGTAAAGCGGACATAGCTCAGGGTCCATTCTTTGATCACGCTGTGGGACTTAATGTGGGACTGACGCCCACTGTGTCAATTTTAATTTAATAAAATCAACGCGGTGGGTCAGAAAATTGGCGGATGGGGTGGGATTCGAACCCACGATACGATTGCTCGTATGCCGGTTTTCGAGACCGGTCCCTTCAACCACTCGGGCACCCATCCTATGGTTCT
>PTLL01000022.1 GCA_002938315.1 Alphaproteobacteria bacterium MarineAlpha3_Bin2
TTCAGCCAGATATTGATGACGACCTGAGCTTGTTTAATTGTCGAGAACCATTCGGCGTTGAGGACTTCTCGTCTGAGCGTTCCATTGAACCGTTCATTGTAACCATTCTCCCACGGACTGCCGGGATAGATTTGTATCGGCTTGATCCCAACCTTTTTAAGCCAGATCTGTAAATTACGAGCAATGAACTCTGAGCCATTGTCAGAGCGTATGTAGTGCGGTTTTAGCGTTCCAACCTTCTATCCGAAGCAACTGAGCAATCTTGCGATAGCCATCCCTTCCTTGATGCGCAGGAGTTCAATTTCAAACACAACCTTGCCGTCCCATTGCTTAAATTGAAAAACAGGAATATCAGGGTCAACTTCCAGGCTGGGGTGTGTTTTCAATTGGTCATGTATGAAACGGACCCAGCGCTTGCGGCGGCCGGTTTCGCCGTCAGGTAAACGTTTCATATGCTTCCCTAAAGAATCACCAAGCGTCCTGAACACCGCCTCCGCATTGTCAAGCGGAACATTTCCCACCAGGTGAACCATGGGGTGATTGTCTGATGGATTGTTCATGATGATTGTCCCCAATTTCCGATAATGGCTTCTTCGAATTCATGCATCGCAGCATATTTTATCTTTTTGTGCTGCGATATTATTCAAAGAAATTAAAATTGCGGGAAAGAGATGGCGCGCCCGACAGGATTCGAACCTGTGACCTCAAGATTAGGAATCTTGCGCTCTATCCGACTGAGCTACGGGCGCGGAAGGGTCGAATCTAACGGCTAAAGACTTTGCCAAGCGGATATGAGTAATTGACTAATACCGATTCTGTTCCCGGGTTGGTATCGCCGATGGAGGCATTCGATGAATGCGAAACGGCTAACCCCAGCCGAGAGCGGTCGTCAAAGCGATAGGCAAATTCGATCTGGGAGCGGAATTCAAGTCCGTGGCCCAGATCCAGGTCATCGGTTTTACCCCGCCACCATGTTGGCGCGAAACTAGGGGTAACCACGACCCGGTTGCCGAAATAAACATCCACCAAAACCCCGCCGCCGATAAATGTCATGCCGTTGGAGATCACGGCGCCAGTCAGAAACGGCTTGAAAATCCCTAACTTGTAATCGGTACGGTAATCGACCCGAAATTCCGCGCCTTGATCTTTCTGGCGGTTAAAGTCGAAAGCCCCGGCGCCGATGGTTACGAACGTGGGGTCGTCGGCGTGAACCGGCAAAGACGTAAACCCGGCGATCGAAACCGCAAGCACCATTGCCAATGTAATCCGTTTCAACACAGCGTCACCGCCCCCATCAAAAAAACGCGTGACCTTCATCTTAGGGATTTGATATGCAGATTCAAGAAATTACGCTTCGGACTTAGGTTGGGGGCCTGCACGAGTTCCACATTAAAGCTGTTTTTTAAGCTTTTCCGTCGCTTTGATTAAAGCCGTTCGAATGCCCGGTTCCATGGCCGAATGGCCGGCGTCGGGAACGATGGTGTATTGTGCCTCTGGCCACGCGGCGGCGAGACAGTCGGCGGTGATGATGGGACAGATAATATCGTATCGGCCCTGGATAATGGCTGCCGGCTTATTCCGGAGGGCACTGATATTTTTCAAGATATAACCATCATCCAAATACATGGCATTTTTGAAATAATGCGCCTCGATGCGGGCCAATGCCAATCCTCCTGGGCCGCCGACAGGAGGATTGCCTTCTTTGTATTCAGTTGTAAGGATTGAGCAGGAGGCTTCATACCGATTCCAAGCCGCCGCGGCGGGCAGGTGGACATCGGGGTCGGGGTCCGTTAGGCGGCGATGGTATCCCTCAACGATATCGCTCTGTTCGGCCTCCGGCAGAAAGCTGGAAAAATCCCTCCAGGCTTCAGGGAACACGGTGCGGATACCATGCACAAACCAATCCAGTTCTTTGTCGGTGCCCAGGAAAATGCCGCGAAGGATAAAACCGGCGCAACGTTCCGGGTGCCTTATTCCATAGGTCAATCCCAGCGTTGACCCCCAGGAACCGCCAAAGATCAGCCATTTCTCTATACCAAGAAGGCGGCGAAGCGTCTCGATATCGTCAACAAGATGATCCATCGTATTATCGGCAAGTTCGGAATACGGTTTTGATCGACCGGAACCACGCTGGTCGAAAATAACAATGCGGTAAAATTCGGGATCAAAAAAACGCCGGTGCGCTGCGTTGGTGCCGGCCCCGGGCCCGCCATGCAGAAAAACCACGGGCATGCCGTTGGGGTTTCCCGACTGTTCCCAATACATGACATGGTTGCCGTCTAGGGAAAGCATGCCTTCCCCGAACGGATCGATCTTGGGAAAAAGGGTTAACCTGTCGACTTGCGCGTCCATGAGGTGCTCGGAAATATTCGTTTAAAGGGTCCCGTTGATGGCGTAGGTCAGCAGCTTGACCACCTGATCGGGCGTTTGGGCGACCGCCAGGGCGGCGCCATCAACCTCTTTCAAGGGGTGTGTTAGGTCGGGGTCATGAAGGGTAATCATCGGTTTGCCCAGGGCGGCGGCAAAGCCGGCGTCAAAGGCGGCGTTCCATTGTTTATACTTGTCACCGAAACGGACGACGACAATGTCTGATTTTTCAATCATGTTGCGAGTGCGGATTGCATTGACCTTGGCGCCTTTGTGGTCCTTCCAAAAGTCGGAGTCTTCGTCGCCTAATATGCTGACCCCGCAATCGTCGCTGGAGGCATGGTCGGTAACGGGGCCAAGAAAAGTCACCGGAAGTTTCGCCCCGTCAGCCCCATTAGCGATTCTTTCACGCCAATCTGTATGAATTTCCCCTGACAAATATACCGTCCAATTGTCGCTTTTCATCGTCGTCTTTCCTTAAAAATATGGGTTGGCAGTTGGGCAGCGTTCACGGACCGGTATTGGCATTGCATAACCGGGCCGTCACCGCACGAATTTACGTTTGCACCATAGTGGATAAGGCTAAAAAAAACCCACCAAAAATCCTACCCCAGTCGCAAATTAGCATGTTCGGGCCGAAACGCTGGGGTTAGGCGGCAGCGGTTCTCTTGTCTTTAATGTTTTTGGCGTAAGCCCGCTCGCAATGATGTGGGCAGTAGGGCTTGTCCGGTGTTACCGGGTCCCCGCAAAAACGGAAATCCTCCTTGCCGGGCTCCCCTTCCGGCCAACTGCACATGCCGGGGCGAAGTGCCTCAAGGCTGATGACTTGGGCGGGCCGGGGTTTCTGGCGGATGGGTGACCCCCGTTTCGGTAGGCCTAATCGGTGGACCTTACCGACGACGGCGTTCTTGGTGACTCCCAACCGTTGGCCAATGACGCTGGTGGTAAGACCTTCGTTCCAAAGTGCAATGAGGATGCTGATACGTGTTGGTGTCCATTCTTCTGACATGTTTTTTTCTCGTAGCAAAACCGCGGTCCGTCCCAGGTTCTGTCCGCCTTTTGCGTTCGAGGCCCCCTTGTTGTGGTCAAAATATAAATCACAATATCTAGGGACCATAACAAGATTTGGATAATTTGAACAAGTCTTACACTACATATTGTGTGGATAAGTGTCCTTTTTTGGCTTTTTCGGTGGATTTTCCGTCGTTGGAGAGGTTTCATTCACGTTTCTGGTGGGGGATGGCGTATACTTCCGCGCCTTATTGGATGCCCTTGAGAGATGAAATGGCTAACAAAAAAAATAAAACAGGTCCTGTAACTCCCGCCGACTGGCGCAAGCGTGCCGCAGGCGAGCTTAAGAACCGGACCGTCGATGACCTTATCTGGCAAACGCCGGAAGGCATCGAGGTCAAGGCGCTATATACCGCCGACGATCTGGAAGGCATCGAGGCGGTGGACTCCCTGCCTGGCTTCGCGCCCTATTTGCGCGGCCACCGGGCGACCATGTATCCGGGCCGCCCCTGGACCATTCGCCAGTACGCCGGCTTCTCCACCGCCGAGGATTCCAACAAGTTCTTCCGCGACAATCTGGCCGCCGGCCAAAAGGGGCTGTCGGTTGCATTCGATTTGGCCACCCATCGGGGCTTTGATTCCGATCACCCACGCGTCGTCGGCGATGTCGGTAAGGCCGGGGTTGCCATCGATTCCGTAGAGGACATGAAAATCTTGTTCGATGGCATTCCGCTGGATGAAATTAGCGTTTCCATGACCATGAACGGCGCAGTACTGCCGGTGTTGGCAGGCTACATCGTCGCCGCCGAGGATCAGGGCGTCGCGCCTGAAAAGCTTTCGGGAACCATCCAAAACGATATCCTCAAGGAATTCATGGTTCGCAACACCTATATCTACCCGCCGGAACCCAGCATGCGGATCGTTGCCGACATTATTGAGTACACGGCCAAGAACATGCCCAAGTTCAATTCGATTTCAATTTCCGGCTATCACATTCAGGAAGCCGGCTCGACCATCGTGCAGGAACTGGCGTTCACCCTGGCCGATGGAATGGATTATGTGCGCGCCGCCTTGAATAAGGGGTTGGACGTGGATGACTTCGCCCCGCGCTTGAGCTTCTTTTTCAACATCGGCATGAATTTTTTCATGGAAATCGCCAAGCTTCGCGCCGCCCGGGTGCTATGGGCGGATTTGATGGCAACCTTCAACCCTCAAGATCCCCGGTCTTCGATGCTGCGCACCCATTGCCAGACCTCCGGCGCGTCCTTGGCGGCCAAGGATCCCTACAACAATGTCATTCGCACTACCATCGAGGGGCTGGCCGCCGTCTTGGGCGGCACCCAGAGCCTGCACACCAATGCCTTCGACGAGGCCTTGGCGCTGCCGACTCCAGCCTCGGCCCGCATCGCCCGCAACACCCAACTGGTGATCGCCGAGGAAACCGGCATCACCAACGTTATCGACCCCTTGGGCGGCAGCTATTACCTGGAAAGCCTTACCAACTCCGTCGCCGCCGAGGCGCGTAAGCTGATTGAGGAGGTCGAGGGCCTGGGCGGCATGACCAAGGCGGTGATCGCCGGCATGCCAAAGCTGCGGATCGAAGAAGCCGCCGCCCGCAAACAGGCCCGTATCGACCGGGGCGAGGAAGTCATCATCGGCGTCAATAAGCACCAGCCCGAACACGAAACCGACGTCGATCTACTGAACATCGATAACGACGCCGTCAGGGAAAACCAGATCAAGCGTCTCAAGAAAATCCGCAAGGCTCGCGATGCGGCTGAATGTCAGGCGGCGTTGGATGCCTTGAGCAAGGCGGCGGAAACCGGCGAGGGCAACCTGTTGGAACTGTCGATTGCCGCAACCCGGGCGCGCGCCACGGTAGGAGAGATTTCCGACGCCCTTGAAAAATTTTTCACTCGCCACCGGGCGCAGGTCCGGTCTGTCACCGGGGTTTACGGTTCCGCCTATGAAGGCGACGAGGGCTTTAAAAAAATCCGCGCCGAAGTAGAGGCTTTCGCCGAGTCCGAAGGCCGGCGTCCGCGGATGCTGGTGGTTAAGATGGGCCAGGACGGCCATGACCGCGGCGCGCGGGTGATTGCTACCGCCTTTGCCGATTTGGGCTTCGAGGTCGACTTAGGCCCGATGTTCCAGTCGCCCGAGGAAGCCGCCCGCGAGGCCGTCGAAAACGACGTCCACATCATCGGCGTATCGTCGCAGGCCGCCGGCCACAAGACCCTGGTGCCGCAATTGATCCAGGCCCTCCGGGATGGTGGCGCCGAGGACGTACTGGTCGTCTGCGGCGGTGTCATCCCGCCCCAGGATTATGACTTCCTGTTTGAAAAAGGCGTCGCCGCCATTTATGGCCCCGGCACAAACATCCCGGCTGCCGCCGCCGAAATCATCGGCATCATCAGCAAACAACAGATGGCGGCTGAATAATTTTCCAAATTCCAGAAATAAAAAAAGAAAAAGGCCGTCTCGATTTTGAATTTCGAAACGGCCTTTATGTTTTGATCGGCGGTTGTAGGTCTTGGCCGACGGCACCACCTTGGGGCGGATCTGCCGGACGGCCCGGGCGACGAGATTACGCCGCCGCATCTTGCGTTTTTTCATCGCACTTCCCTCCTTTGCTTATAGGCGTTGTCGGGGCGGGGTTATAGCGGAATGCCGACTCGGCGTCTACCAGCAACCTACCAGAAATATGTCCGGTACTTTCCTCTATAGCCATGAGTTTTGATGAACAGCTTGATGCTGGATATTTGGATGGGTAAGCCGTATGGAAGAAGGCGTAGGCATCGGTTGAAATATAATTTGTAGGAAGAGGGTAAAAAGTTAGAAATGTATGGATTTTATTTTAGAACCAACCAGTTAGGGGTTATTTATAATTAACTTAAATAAGGGAAACAATAAAATAATATAAAATAGGTTAATATAAAAAACAACAATAACCCTAAATAACTATTTGTAAAAAGAACTCTTGAAAAAGGCGCAAAAGCTATGTGAGCGCCGTCACAGCGCAATAGCTAGGACGCACCTAAAAGGGATCTCCAATCAAGACTTACCCCATCGGCGAAAAATCATTATGATTTTGCTTATCCTCCCAGGGGTGGGCCTTAAGGACAAAACCGACAACAGCGAATAGGAACCGAGGGAAACATGTCCGAAGAACAGCGATACCGATTGGTGACACGAAGCGACTTTGACGGGCTCGTCTGCGCTGTCTAGCTAGAGGCCATGGACATGATCGACGATATTCTGTTCGTGCACCCCAACGACATGCAACAGGGCCGGATAGCCATCCAGGATACCGACATCACCACCAACCTGCCCTATATTCCGGGCGTGTATTTGGCCTTTGATCATCACCAAAGTGAAGTCAACCGCGCCGGAGAAGAACTAGCCGATAACCACATTATCGACGCCAATGCGCCGTCGGCGGCCCCCGTTGTTTACGATTATTACGGCGGTAAGGAACGCTTCCCCAACATCGATGAGGCCCTGATGGCGGCGGTGGAACAAGCGGATTCGGCTCAGTTCAGCATGGAAGAAGTCGTCAACCCGACGGGCTGGCCGCTGCTCAGTTTCATGATGGGCCCTCGCACCGGCCTGGGCACCTGCTAGGTTGAACACGACAGGTCGGCGTCGGTACAACTGGACCTTATAGGGCGCATCAACGCCGACGGCTGAATATCCTATCCTTAACGCTCCAATTATTCCGAAACGGGGTTTAGCGCAGATAAAAAGCCGCACTTATGCAAAGATTTGGTAAAAATCTTAGGGATATTTAGGCAGACAGATTGCATCGGGTGGACGGTTTAAATTCGGGTTCAGTATTCAGCCCTTGTCCTTTGCCAGCGGACAAAAAAACTGACCATATTTTGCATTTAGAAACGGGTCAGCTGGAGTGAAAAAAATTCAAGAATGCAGTGGGTTATGCATGTGTGGAGGCAATTTATTTGAAAGAGACCTTTGAAGGGAATTATAAATAATAATTGTTAATTAAAAAGGGAATAGGTTCCTAATGACTGAAGCGCAGGAATATATGACAATGTTCCCATGCTTAAACATGCCGATGTATGGAAAGCCATTGATCGCCTAGCCAGGGAATACGGGTTTTCCACTTCCGGGTTGGCGCGTCAGTCTGGTCTTGATCCGACTACGTTCAACAAGTCCAAACGGATTACCCGCGAAGGCAAGCTCCGGTGGCCAAGTACGGAAAGTGTCGCGAAAGTTTTAACGGCGACGGGCGCCAATCTGGCTGAGTTTGTATCCTACGTAACCGACAGCGAGGGTGCCGGCATTTACCGGAATATACCCCTGATCGGTTTTCCCCAAGCGGGTAACCAAGGGTATTTCGATGATGCCGGGTATCCTGCGGGTGGCTCGTGGGATGAAATCCCATTTCCCGGCCTCGGCGATCCGCAGGCGTATGCCCTGGAGATCACCGGCGACAGCATGGAACCGGTTTTTCGGGATGGCGATACGGTGATTGTTTCACCACAAGCCAATATTCGCCGCGGCGACCGCGTTGTGGTCAAGACGAAGAACGGTGAGGTCATGGTAAAGCTGTTACAACGCCAATCAGTCCACAAGATCGAACTAAAGTCCCTCAATCCCGACCATGAAGACCGTAGCCTTGAGGTAGAAAACGTCGAGTGGATCGCCCGCGTCGTCTGGTCAAGCCACTAGTCCTTTTATTTCAAACTGAAATCTTCAGACAGAAAGATCGTCGCCTGAAATGGCGCGCTCAATTAGGGCGCGGGATTCCTCGAGCCCGTAAAGGGCGATAAACGACCCCATTCTCGGTCCTTGGGACTGACCCAGAAGTATTTCGTACAGTGCTTTGAACCACGCTTTTAGTTCAGGAAAGGGGTGGCGTTTACCAACTTCATAAACTTGGGTTTGGATTGTTTCGGCATTGGCATCGGCGGGTAGGGTTGTCAGCATCGCATGCAGGTCTTTAAGGGCATTGGCTTCTTCTTCGTTGGCCTTTCGGTATTGCTTCGTCGGTTTGACGAAATCCCGGTAGTAGTTGATGGCAAATTCCAGAAGTTTATCCAGCAAAGGCGCCGTTTCCGCCGACGCGTCCGGACGATAGCGGGAAATGAAATGCCAAAGCACTGCCTTGTCCTCGGTATGGCAGACGCTTGCCAGGTTGAGCAGGATATTAAAGCTAAGGTGCGCTTTTTCATGCGGCGGATGGCCCTGATGGATGTGCCAGACCGGATTATCCAGCAACGTGGCGTCATCCTGCTTTTCAGTGCTGGCAAGATGGCTGAAATAATCGTCGACATTCCTCGGGATGATATCGAAAAATAGCCGTTTCGCTGTCTTCGGTTTTTGATACATGAACAACGCCAGGCTTTCGGGCGGGGCGTAGCGCAGCCATTCTTCAACCGTCAGCCCGTTGCCCTTAGATTTGGAAATCTTTTCGCCGTTTTCATCAAGGAACAGTTCGTAGGTGAAGCCTGCCGGCGGTGAACCGCCTAAAATCCGGCAAATTTTTCCGGACAGCTTGACCGAATCGATCAGATCTTTTCCGGACATTTCATAATCCACCTGTAACGCCGCCCATCGCATCGCCCAGTCGGCTTTCCATTGCAATTGGCAATGGCCGCCGGTGACTGGTACCTCGACCATGGATCCATCTTCGTCCTGGTAAACGATGGTGCCGGCATCCGGGTTGCGTTCGATCACCGGCACCTGCAACACCCGTCCGGTTTTGGGACACAGCGGCAGGAACGGGCTGTAGGTAGCGCGGCGTTCTTCTCCCAATGTCGGAAGGATCACGTTGATGACTTTTTCGTATCGTTCCAGCAACCCCAACAGAGCGGCATCGAAACGGCCGCTTTTATAACAGTCCGTCGAGCTGACGAATTCATAGTCGAACCCGAACTCATCAAGAAACGTTTGCAGCCGGGCGTTATTGTGGGCGCCCAAGCTGTCATGGGTGCCAAAGGGATCGGGGACTGACGATAAAGGTTGGTCCAGGTGCTGGCTGAGCATATCAGGGTTGGGCAGATTGTCGGGAACCTTGCGAAAGCCATCCATATCGTCCGAAAAGGCGATCAGCTTTGTCGGCAGGTCGGATAATTGCGAAAAAGCATGCCGCACCATGGCGGTACGAACGACCTCGCCGAAGGTGCCGATATGCGGCAACCCGGACGGACCATAACCTGTCTGAAAAAGCACCTGGCCATTTTCAGGTTCATTGTCACCGAGTCTTTTCAGCAATTCTTTTGCTTCGGCAAAGGGCCAGGACTTGGCTTTAAGGGCATTTTCCCTAAGGTCGGTCATGGTGGTGATATGTCCAGGCGTATAAATTGTATAGCGCCGGAACCTACGGGCGGGGTGAAGCGCCGTCAACCAGACAATAGATAAGGTTAGAGGAAACCGAGTAATTCACCGAAGCGTTTGGTTAGCGGCTCGGGGCCGACGGCGGTCGCCCTGGTACAGGAAAGGTTCTTTGAAAGGAAAGGGAATTATGTCGCGAAGGGGCACGTGTGGCGTTCGTTGCCGGTATATTTAATAGTTAATGGAGACTTGTTAAAAATAAAACACCTATAAAAAAATTAAAATAAATAATATTTTAATTTTATGAACTATAGCCAATATTTCGTGGTATTCGATCGTCGACTACCCAAGATCAAGGCCAGCTTCGAAGAATAAATAACCCTGGTTATTTCCAGATCGGTTTGCCGGAACCGGGAAGGCCATAGGCTTCCCACTTCTTGGTGACTTCTTCGATGATGTCGTCGGTCATGCGGATTTTTCGGCCCCATTCACGGTTGGTTTCGGGGGGAATTTTTGTCGTCGCGTCGATGCCCATTTTAGAACCCAGCCCCGATTCCGGCGACGCGAAATCCAGGTAATCGATGGGCGTGTTTTCAATCACGGTAATATCGCGGGCCGGATCGACATTGGTGGAAACCGCCCAAATCACATCCTTCCAGTCGCGGGCGTCGATGTCCGAATCAACGACGATTACGAATTTGGTGTACATGAATTGGCGCAAATACGACCACACCGCCATCATGATTCGCTTAGCGTGACCGGGATAGGCTTTGTCGATGGAGACGACCGCGACCCGGTAGGAACATGCCTCTGGCGGCAGCCAAAAATCAACGATTTCAGGGAATTGTTGGGTAAACAGGGGGACGAACACATCGTTCAGCGCCTCGCCCAAAATAGAAGGTTCGTCGGGCGGGCGCCCAGTATAGGTGGTCAGATATATTGGGTCTTTGCGCATGGTGATTGCGCTGATGGTGAATACCGGGAAAGGCTCTTGGGCGTTGTAATAACCGGTGTGGTCGCCATAAGGGCCTTCGTCACCATACTCCTCCAGCGACACATGCCCTTCGAGAATGATTTCTGCTTGGGCGGGCACCTTCAAGGGGACGGTCTTGCAATCCACCAGTTCAACCTTCTTCCCCCGAAGCAGGCCGGCGAAATGGTATTCCGAAAGGGTGTCGGGAACCGGCGTTACGGCGGCCAGGATGGTACCCGGATCGGCGCCGATGACGACCGCCGCAGGCAGCGGTTCGGGCCGTTTGTCCTTCCAGCGGGCATGATGCTGGGCGCCGCCACGGTGCTTGAGCCATCGCATATAGGTAGTATTCGGTCCAGTGACCTGCATTCGGTAGATGCCGAGGTTGAAATCGTCCCGGCCACCGCCGCCGTTTTTACCCGCTTCTGGTCCACGGGTGACGACCAGCGGCCAAGTGATCAGCGGCGCCGGTTCCCCGGGCCAGCAGGTCTGCACCGGCAGCCGATTAAGATCGATGTCGTCGCCGCCCAACACCACGTCTTGACACGGCGCGGATTTTACCGTTTTTGGTTTCATGGTCATCACGGATTTCAACAGCGGTAAAGCTTTAAGCGCGTCGCGCCATCCGCCCGGTGGTTCCGGTTGACGCAGAAATGCGAGCGTTTCGCCGATTTCACGCAATTGGTCAGGCTCCCGGTTCATGCCCCAGGCGACCCGTTCAACCGTGCCGAACAAATTGACCAGGACCGGCATGTCAAAGGCTGTGCCATCGTCCCGAACGACATTCTCAAACATAACCGCTGGCCCGCCTTCGGCTAACAGACGGGTCTGGATTTCCGTCATTTCCAGGGTGGGGGAAACCGGCTCGCTGACACGCACCAGCCGGCCGTCCCGTTCCAGTCGGTCAATGAAGTCGCGAAGAGATGAAAAAGCCATAGCCCCGGTTCCTTTATTGGCGGCCGCCTATAGACACAGCATGGAACCGGTAGCGTCAAGGCCCATGACGTTTGCTCCAGTTGTTTTTGAACCAAAAGACCGATACGATTTTGAAATCTCTTGCCTAGGTACAAAGGCAGGGTGCCAAACTATCTATTGGGGAGATACCCTCTGCATAAAATTGTAGCTAGGGCCGGTTAAATACGCAGTAGGGAATCCTTTCTGATTTAAGTTCTTTGAGCTTTGACGGTGCTTTACTGCGTTGCCTTGACGGGAATCACCTATGATTCTGGGACCTCGGCGCCGATGTCATGCTACGGGGGGCCGGGTTTCAAAGTTGTATCCAGCATGGCCTATGCGGTAAGCGGAAGAGATGTACCAGCCTGTGAGGAACTAAGGACTCCCCGTTGATCCTTAGCCGATCACCTGGGCGGCGATGATGCCGGCCAGTAGGATCAACCCGAAATCCCGGTTGGATTTAAATCGGCGAAGACAGTTCTTGGAATTGGCGATATCCACGCTTTTTATCTGCCAGGCTAGGTGCAAGGCGGCCAACGTTAGGCCTGAATAAAACGGCCAGGCCAGATTTGCCAGCAACCCGGTCGCCGCCAATAAAATTACGGTGATGCTGTAAAAACCGACAAGCCAGGGTTTGGTGCCGTCGCCGAATTTCAATGCCGTTGATTTAACGCCGATTAAAACATCGTCTTCCTTGTCTTGATGGGCATAAATCGTGTCATAGCCCAGGGTCCAAAAAATTCCGGCCCCATACAGTACAAAAGCCGGGGCCGACAGCTCCCCTTTCACCGCCGCCCAACCCAATAAAGCCCCCCAATTAAAGGTGAAGCCCAGAAATAATTGCGGCCAATAGGTGATCCTTTTCATGAACGGATAAAGGACGATCAACAACAAGGAGCTCACCCCCAGCGCCACGGTAAAGGCGTTGAACTGCAACAAAATGCTCAATCCCAACAATAGCTGCAGAGCAAGGAAAACGAAGGCTTTTAGGACGCTGATCTGGCCGCTGGCAATAGGTCGGGTCGCGGTGCGGGCGACGCGGGCATCAAATTTCCGATCAGCCAAGTCATTGACCGTGCATCCGGCACCTCGCATAACCACGGCGCCGATGGTGAATAAAACGAACATCGTGGCATCGGGCCATGCCGGGGTTGCAAGGGCTGCGCCCCACCAACAAGGTAATAACAACAGCCACGTTCCTATCGGACGGTCAAGGCGCGCCAACCGCAGATAGGGTCTGATGACTTCGGGGGCGAATCTATCGATCCAGCTTTCGGAAGGAATATCGGTTGCGATTTGTTCAGATGTTTCCGTCATGGTTAAACTATACCCGAAACCCTCGCCTGCTTATTATACTATCCATGAGATTTATAATTTTCCGGTCATGACGAAAACAAATACCAGCCCCCGCCTGTTTGTGGATGATGCCCTCAAGGCGGAATCCGCCTTGGTCCTTGACCCCGCCCAGGCCCATTATTTGGGTCATGTCATGAGATTGCGGGTCGGGGACGCGGTGCGATTGTTTAATGGGCGGGACGGGGAATGGACCGCAGCCATCGAAAAATTAAAAAAAAGCAGTTGTTTGATGACCATTAATGGATTGCTTCAGCCACAAGAGGCGGAGTCCGGGCCTTGGCTGGCCTTCGCGCCGGTGAAAAAAACGCAAACCGGTCTCATTGTGGAAAAGGCGACAGAATTAGGAGTGACGCGTCTTAGTCCTGTGTTCACCGCTCGCACCAATTCCGGTCGGGTCAATCCGGATAGAATGCGTGCCCGCGCCATCGAGGCTTCTGAACAATGCGGGCGGTTGACCGTCCCTGAAATCGCCGCCCCGGAAACGTTGCAAGGGTTTTTAGACCAATGGCCGGTGGCACGGCGGCTGTTGGTGCTGGATGAAACCGGCGCCGGGCAACCTATTGCCCAGGTACTGGAAGACTTGCGCGGCGGCAACGGCGGCATATCTCCTGAATGTGGTTTTCTCAGCGGCCCGGAAGGTGGATTTGAAACCAGTGAACTTGAATCTCTTCGAAACCTGGACTTTGTTACCGGCGTCGGCTTGGGGCGACGCATTCTCCGCGCTGAAACGGCGGCGTTATCCGCCCTGGCTTGTTGGCAGGCAATCCTCGGTGACGTTTAATAACCCTGTTGGCCGGATAATTTCCTGAAAGATTTTTTTTATGACTGATGAAGCGCAGGCAAAGAACGAGTTCGTAAACGGAAAAGCATCCTTGGTCGAATACATGGAAGCCGGGTGCAAGCCGAAAGAAAGCTGGCGCATCGGCACCGAACACGAAAAGTTCGCCTATCATCTGGCCGACCTCAGCCCTTTGGACTACGAAGGCCCCACAGGGGTTCGCGCGTTTTTGGACGGACTCACCCGATATGAATGGACCCCGGTTTTGGAGAACGGCAACCCTATTGCGCTTTCGAAACTGGACGGTAGCTTCATTAGTCTTGAACCTGCCGGACAGATCGAACTTTCCGGTGCTGCAGTGGAAACCATTCATCAGACCTGCGACGAAGTCACCGGCCATCTTCAACAGGTAAAAGCAATCGCCCGTGATCTCGGAATCGGATTTATCGGATTAGGCTATCACCCCAAATGGGTCAGCGCGAATCAGCCGTGGATGCCCAAGGGCCGGTACAAAATCATGCGCAAATACATGCCCCAAAAGGGCGGTCTTGGGTTGGAGATGATGCAGAACACCTGCACCGTTCAAGTCAATTTGGATTTTGAGTCCGAGGCGGCGATGGTGGAAATGTATCGAATTTCCCTGGCCCTGCAACCAGTGGCGACGGCCCTGTGGGCGAATTCTCCTTTCAAGCAGGGAAAGCCCGTCGGCTATCTGTCTTATCGAAGCCATATCTGGACGGATACCGACCCTGATCGCAGTGGCATGCTGCCATTTGTTTTCGAAGACGGATTCGGGTTCGAACGCTATGTGGATTATTTGCTCGATATGCCCATGTATTTCGTATACCGCGACGGCACCTATATTGATGCCGCCGGGCAATCATTCCGGGATTTCATGGATGGAAAATTACCGGCCCTGCCCGGTGAAAAACCGCTGATGTCCGATTGGATTGACCATATGAGCACGGCCTTCCCCGAGGTTCGCCTGAAGCAGTTCCTGGAAATGCGAGGCACCGATGGCGGACCGTGGAGCCGGCTTTGCGCGCTTCCGGCCTTTTGGGTGGGACTGTTATATGATTCCGAAGCCCGTGCCGCTGCTTGGGATTTGGTTAAGGACTGGAGCATCGATGAGTTACAGTCCTTGCGAGACGAGGTGCCTCGGAAAGCGCTGACCACCCCCTTTAGAAACAGAACCCTGAAGGAAGTGGCACTGGACGCCCTGCAAATATCTCATAAAGGACTGCAAAATCGGGAACGCTTCGATACCCTCGGCATGGACGAAACCCATTTTCTCAAGCCGATGTTTCAAACCGCCCATTCGGGTTTGACTCCGGCCGATGAATTGCTGGCTGCATACGAGGGCCGCTGGGAAGGGTCCATTGATCCGGTTTTTCAGGAATATCCTTACTAAAGATATTTACGGCAGTTCGGTTAAACCGCTGTGCCGCCCACGGTCAGGTTGTCAATTTTTATTGTCGGTTGACCGACGCCAACGGGCACACCCTGGCCGTCCTTGCCACAAGTGCCGATGCCGGGATCCAGGGCCATATCGTTGCCGATCATGGAGACCCGGGTCAACACATCTGGGCCGTTACCGATCAATGTCGCGCCTTTGACAGGGGCGGTTATTTTACCATTCTCGATCATATAGGCCTCGGTACAAGTGAACACGAACTTACCCGATGTGATATCGACCTGGCCGCCGCCGAAGTTGGCGGCATAGATGCCGTTGTCCACGGATTTTAAAATTTCCTCGGGGTCGTGCTCGCCGTCAAGCATATAGGTGTTTGTCATTCTGGGTATCGGCGCGTGGGCATAGCTTTCCCGCCGTCCGTTACCGGTGCTGGCTTTGCCCATCAGCCGCGCATTCATACGGTCCTGCATATAGCCTTTGAGGATGCCGTCCTCGATCAATACCGTGCGTTGGCTCGGTGTGCCTTCGTCATCAATGGTCAGCGAACCCCGGCGGTCATCCATAGTGCCGTCGTCGATAACGGTGACCCCGGGGGCAGCGACACGTTCACCCAAGAGTCCGGCGAAGGCGGATGTCTTCTTGCGGTTGAAGTCGCCTTCCAGCCCGTGGCCGATGGCTTCATGCAGAAGAATTCCCGGCCAGCCGGGGCCAAGCACCACCGGCACCTCGCCCGCTGGTGCCGCGACGGAGTCCAGGTTTACCAGGGCTTGACGAAGCGCCTCGTCCACCGCCGCTTTCCAGTTGCTAGGGTCGAGATATCGGTCATAGTTCACGCGTCCGCCGACACCGTGAGATCCGTTTTCCATACGGCCGTTTTTTTCCACCACCACCGACACATTTAGCCGCACCAGGGGGCGGATATCGGCGGCCCGGTCGCCGCCGGAGCGGAGTATCTCCACCGCCTGCCAATTTCCAATCAGAGACGCCGTGACCTGGACGACACGTTCATCCTTAGACCGGGCATAGGCGTCCATGTCGGCCAGTAGTTTCACTTTTGTTTCGAAATCAACCAGGGAAAGTGGATTGTCATCGCCGTAAAGAGTCTGGTTGGTGCTGGGTGGGGCATCGAGCAAATCACCTTTGCCGCTGCGAATAGTTTTTACCGTTTCACCGGCCCGGCGGATCGCGTCTTCGCTGATTTCAGAGGCTTGAGAATATCCTGTTGCTTCCCCGGAAATGGCGCGCAATCCGAATCCCTGAGAGGTGTCGAACGAAGCACTTTTGACTTGGCCATCGTCAAAAACAATACCTTCCGATTGCCGGTATTCCAGAAATAACTCACCGTCGTCGGTGCCCTGCAACGCATCATCAACAATGGCTTCAACGCGGTTTCGGTCCAGCCCCGCGCGGGTGAAAAACAAATCATCGGTAGCGGCAAAATCGGTCATGTGGAATCCCTCAGTTAGATAATGTATATAGGAAGAAATCGAACCAATAGCGACCAAAACAGATCCTTTTTTTCGGATTGTCTCTTGAATTTATCTTGACCTTTTGTCTCCCGACGCGCTTTACTCCCTGCTGTCACGTGGTGATTTGGTCGACCGGCTTGCACCCACGTTAAAAAAAATCGCTAAAAGGTCGGAGCTTGAGGGAGCCCTGGCCCACGCGGTTGGGGTTTTTTTATGCCGGGAGGGTATTAGAGGAAAAATGATGGAGGAGCCCCGATGACAGATAAAACGGGTGAAAAAAAATCCAATCCGGCGAAATGGCGCCAAAGAACCCGGCTGGTTCGCGGCGGCCAAGAGCGTTCGGCTTTTGAAGAAACCAGCGAAGGTCTGTTCTTAACATCCGGCTATGTTTACGGAACGGCCGACGAGGCGGAAAAAGCGTTCAAGGGCGATGTCGAGCGTTATATGTATTCGCGCTACGCCAATCCCACTGTCACGATGTTCGAAAAACGCTTAGCGCAATTGGAGGGGGCGGAAAAATGTGTTGCCACCTCGAGCGGCATGGCGGCGGTGTTCGCGGCACTGGCCTGCCAGCTTCAAGCCGGGGACAGGGTCGTCTCTTCCAGGGCTTTGTTCGGGTCATGCCTTTACATTATCGACGAACAACTTCCGAAATTCGGAATCGAAACCGTCCTGGTGGACGGCACCGATTTGGACCAATGGAAGCAGGCCTTGTCCCAGAAAACCCAGTGCGTTTTTCTGGAAACGCCGTCCAATCCGTGTCTTGAAATCATCGACATCCGGGCGGTCTGCGATCTTGCCCATGAGGCAGGGGCAAAGGTGATCGTTGATAACGTTTTCGCAACGCCGGTGTTGCAGCACCCGCTTGAATTGGGCGCCGATATCATCATGTACTCGGCGACCAAACACATTGACGGGCAGGGCCGGACCATGGGCGGTGCCATCCTGACCAACGATATGGACTTCTTCGAAGAATCGTTGACCCCGTTTTTCCGGCATACGGGACCGACTTTAAGCCCCTTTAATGCCTGGGTGATGGTGAAGGGGCTGGAGACTCTTGACGTGCGGGTGGCCCGCCATTGCGAAAATGCCTTGGACGTCGCCGAATATCTGAGCGGCCGAAAAGGCATCACCAAGGTGCTTTATCCCGGGCTTGAAAGTCACCCCCAACACGAACTGGCGATGTCTCAGATGAGCAGCGGCAGCACCATTGTTTCCTTTGAAATTGATGGCGGCAAAGAGGCGGCGTTCGGCTTTTTAAACCGGCTCGGGCTGATCGACATTTCAAATAATCTGGGCGATGCCAAAAGCCTGACCACCCACCCGGCGACGACGACCCATCAACGCCTGAGCCCGGAAGACCGCCTGGCAACCGGCATATCTGATGGACTTGTTCGCCTCTCGGTGGGGCTGGAAGATGTCGAAGACCTGAAGGAAGACCTGGATCAGGCGCTGGGCTAGGCGCGTGGGTTCCGAGATGAGAGTAAGGCTCTATCCTTGTTTCCAGGGGAGCCCCGCCACTTTCCAACCATTGACGCCGCCCCGGTGGCCTTGAGGGTTTTTGTCGCCTTCGAACCCGCCTGCGATATTGTAGCATTCCTTATATCCGGCAGCAGTCAACGCTTCGGCGGCATAAAGGGAGCGCACCCCTGACCGGCATATCAACAACAATGGCGTTTCCTTGTCGGAGATGGTTTCACCGATTTCGGCGATAAAATCCGAGTTGACGTCCATGGCCGGGAAAACCTGCCAGTAAACCTGGACAACCTCCTTGTTTAGGGCGGAAAGGTCGGGATTTCCGACATAAACGAATTCGGCGTTGGTCCGGACGTCGATCAATTGGGCCTTTGGGAATTCAGAAAGCATGTCCCAGGTCTGTTGGGGGGTGAGGTCGCCGGCATAGGTTTTTTTTGTCATGGCGGTTATGGTCCGGTGCAGTCTTCAAGTATTGTCGATAACATCCAACATTTCTTGGATCGTTACAAACTTCTTCCGTGGCCGGCCGGCATCGGCGTTATTGATTTCAGCGGCCTCAATTGTCTTCCAATCAGAATAACTGACGAAACGAATATTTCGTTCTCGCAAAAACGGCTCCAGTGCTTCTCGACCGGGTTTTCCCCCTATGGCACCGGAGGCATATTCATTATGAATATGCCCCGCGGCGGTAACGCCGTCGGGCCGGTTGGTGGAAATAACCCCCGAAGGGCCGCGTTTGATCCAGCCGGCGGCGTAGAGTCCATCTTCGATTCGTCCATCGTCATTGGGAATAATCCCGCTTCTTTCATCAAATGGGGCGCCCTCAAGGGGGATTCCTCGGTAGCCAATGGCCGAAACTACGAGCCCGCAGGCAACGTCAAAAAATTCCCCCGTGCCGATGGCGCGGCCACCTTCAACCCGGGTTCGCTCCAATCTGATGCCTTCGACCTTGTCAGTACCCAGAATTTCGCTCGGCGATGCAAAAAATTCAAAATGAACGCGGTTTGGTTTTTCGTCCGGTTGACGTTCGGAAAACTGGCGGAGAGTTTCAAGATTTCTTTCCTTTAGCCGCTTTTCACGGCCTTCCAAATCGCCAACGCCGTCGGGAAGCTGGTCAGTTTTGACCTGGGGGACGCACTGGGAAAGTTCCCCAAATTCACGCAATTCCACGTTGGTGAATTTGGCATCAAGGGGGCCGCGTCGGCCAAAAAGGTAGACGTCTTTGATCGGAGAGCGGCTCATCGCCGTTTCGGCGTAATCGGGAAGGTCGGTGACGGCTAACCCCTTATCGGAACGGCTGAGCAATCGTGCAACATCGATGGCGACATTGCCGACGCCGATCACCGCCGCTGCCTGGACATCCAAATTGGGGTTTAGATTTCCAAAATCGGGATGGGCATTGTACCATCCGACAAACGCGGCGGCGCCGAAGACCCCGGGCTTGTCGGCGCCGGGAATATTAAGCGTGCGGTCCACCGGTGCTCCTTGAGCCAGAACCACGGCGTCATACATTTCCCGCAGGTCCGAAAGGCTAATTTCACGACCGACTTCGACATTGCCATAGAAGCGGACCTGATCCATCAGCGCTGTCTTATCGAATTTTTTGGAAATGTTCTTGGTGGTTTGGTGGTCAGCCGCTACCCCACCACGGATGAGGCCAAATGGGGTTGGTAGCCGTTCGATGACATCAATGCAGACATCCTCACCCGAATCGATCAGGGCGGCAGCGGCATAAAACCCGGCCGGGCCGGATCCTATGATGGCAACATTGACTGGCACAGTTTCCCCTTAAAAAAAACAAACCCTGCTCAGTCCGTTATGGTCCACGTATGGCCACGCCTTAAAAGCGCATTAATGTCTTTCCCGTCGCCGTGCTTCTTAGCTTCATTCATGTGGCCCTTGACGCCGTCTTCATAACTGGGCGTCGGATGGCAAAAAATAACGCCGATGGCGACAGGCAATGATGGCGGTTCCATCCGGGCCAGCATATCGGCAAGGCCCCTGTTGGTTTCATCATGGACAAGGATATCTTTTTCGCTAATTCCATCCTTGCCGATGGTCACCACCTCCATTTCGAATAAATCAGGTTTGACCCGAAGGCCCAGGTTTTTCTCCTTGCCGAAGATAAGAGGCTTTCCGTGCTCAAGGATAACTTGGGAATCATCGGCGACGTCCCTTGCCGTAAACTCACCGAAGACCCCGTCGTTGTAGACGATGCAATTCTGAAAGATTTCCACAAAGGATGCACCGTTATGTTCATGGGCGCGTTTGAAGACTTCGGGTAGATGTGCCTGCATGGTGTCGACGGAACGGGCCACGAATCGGGCGCCAGCCCCCAATGCCAAAGCGGTGGCGGACACCGGGTTTTCAATGGACCCATAGGGCGTTGAAGGAGAACGGGTGCCTGCTCTAGATGTCGGTGAATATTGGCCCTTGGTCAGCCCGTAAATTTCGTTGTTGAACAGCAGAATTTGTAGATTCACGTTGCGGCGAAGGACATGCAGCAGATGATTGCCGCCGATGGACAACGCATCGCCGTCACCGGTAACCACCCATACATCAAGATCCGGGTTGGCCAATTTGATCCCGGTGGCGAACGCCGGTGCACGGCCGTGAATGGTGTGGAAGCCGTACGTGTCCATGTAATAAGGAAACCGGGCGGCGCAGCCGATGCCGGAAACGAACACAATGTTTTCCTTGCTCACGCCGATTTCCGGCAAGGTCCGTTGCATCGCTTTCAGGATCGCATAATCGCCACAGCCGGGACACCAGCGAACTTCCTGGTCAGTGGCGAAATCCTTGGGCGTCAGTTTTTCAGGGGGGGTTACGACATTCATATTATTTCTCCAACCGTTCACGGATGGCGGTTTCGATTTCGGCAATCTTAAACGGCTGCCCGGAAACCTTGTTCAAGCCCTGAGCGTTGACCAAATATTGGCTCCGCAGCAGGGTAACAAGTTGTCCGTTGTTCATTTCAGGCACGAGGATTTTTTTGAATCCGCCGAGCAATTGACCGAGATTTTTCGGTAACGGCCAGATGTGGCGCAGGTGGATATGGGAAACGTCAAGGCCTTCTTCGCGAAGGGTGCTGACGGCGCGGTTGATGGGGCCATAGGTGGAGCCCCAGCCAACCACGGCTAACTGACCTTCTTCGGCGCCGTCTTCGACTTTTTGTGCCGGCAGGTCATTGGCGATGCCGTTGATCTTTGCGGCGCGGACGTTCGTCATGCGCTGGTGGTTTTCCGCATCATAGGAAATGTGGCCGGTTTCGGAATCTTTCTCCAGCCCGCCAATGCGGTGTTCCAGCCCCGGTGTCCCCGGTATTGCCCAGGGGCGGGCCAGCGTCACTTCATCACGCAGGAAAGGCTTGAATCCTTCCGGCTTGGTACGGAACTTGACCGGGGTCTGCTCGTAATCCTCCACATCCGGGATCAGCCAGGGTTCCGCCGCATTGCTAATGTAACCGTCAGTCAGCACGATAACCGGGGTCATGTACCGGGTTGCAAGGCGGACGGCCTCGATGGCGACATCGAAACAATCCGACGGCGAACGCGTCGCCAGGACGACCAGCGGGCTGTCGGCGTTGCGCCCGAATACGGCCTGGAAAAGGTCAGATTGCTCGGTCTTGGTGGGCATTCCCGTCGATGGTCCGGCGCGTTGAGAATTGATGATAACCAACGGCAGTTCGGTGTTGATGGCAAGGCCCATGGCTTCGCCCTTGAGCGCGATTCCTGGGCCTGAACTTGACGTTACCCCTAGGGTGCCGGCGTAGGACGCACCGATGGCCGAACAAATGGCGGCGATTTCGTCCTCCGCTTGGAATGTAACCACATCGTATTCCATGAGATTGGACAGGTAATGCAATATCGAAGACGCCGGGGTAATGGGGTACGAACAAAATGTTAGTTTCAAGTCTACCAATTTTGCTCCGGTCACTAACCCCCAGGTTAGGGCTTCGGCGCCGGTTACGGTGCGGTATTCGCCGGGTTGGATATTGGCCTTGCCGATGGAAAATCCAAGAATGTCATGGGGCATCTCGGCGGTTTCACCCAGTGCATGGCCAGCATTAAGGGCGGCGATATTGGCACCCGCCACATCAGCCTTGTTGGCGAATTTTTCCTTTAGCCAATCAATGGTGGGCTGACGGTCGCGGTTGTATATCCAATATACGAAACCCAACGCCCACATATTCTTACAACGTAAGGCGCCTTTCTTGTTGAGACCGAAGTCTTTGACGGCCTCCATGGTCAATTTTGAAATATCGAATTCGATCACCTGGTAGGCGTCCAGGGTTCCATCTTCAAGGGGATTGGAGTCAAAATGCGCCTTGTGAAGGTTTCGTTCAGTAAAAGTTGCCGTGTCGGCGATAATAAAACCACCTTTTTTCAATTCCGGCAGTTCCACTTTCAATGCCGCCGGGTTTAAGGCGACAATCATGTCACAGTCGTCGCCGGACGTTTTGATGACGTCGGCACCGAAATTGATCTGAAATGCTGAAACCCCGAACGTGGTTCCCGCAGGCGCACGAATTTCCGCCGGAAAATCCGGAAAAGTAGCCAGATCATTGCCTGACATGGCTGTGGATTGGGTGAATTGGCTACCGATAAACTGGATGCCGTCACCCGAATCGCCGGCAAAGCGAACCACAGCCGACCCCAATTCCTGGCGGCCCTGGGAATGTGGGGATTCTTCGTTCAAGGTTTCTTGCCTTGGCATGGTCTACCCATTAGGACGTCTATCGATCATTAATTTCGTTGTTGAGAGTTAGCCCTGAGATTCTTAAAACCAAACGATCTATATTGATATGGTATCTTTCTCTTATCTTGAGAACACCTTAACTCTTTTCATAAGAATTTGATAATTTTTTTGCTCCTCATCGGGGGCCAAAACCCCGGGAACCACAACGGAAAAGAAATATATGGCCGATTATAGGAAATCGTTGACCCTGCTGGAAAGTCTCATTGGAAAGGCCACGGCCGCGGGAGCCAATGCCGCTGATGCAGTTTTCATGGAAAGCATTTCGCTGTCACTAGTTCAGCGGTTGGGAGAACGCGAGCATTTGGCCCGTTCGGAAAGCGCTGAATTGGGCCTCAGGGTATTCTTAGGGGCGCGTCAAGCCATCGTTTCCTCTTCGGATGCCTCGGCGCCAGCGTTGGATGAATTGGTCGAACGCGCCGTTGCCATGGCCCGTTCGGTCCCGGAAGACCCCTTTTGCGGGCTCGCCGATGCGGACCAGTTGGCGACTGATTTTCCAGATCTGGAGGGTTGCGACGAACAGGAACCCGACGCCGATACTCTGTCTGAAAGGGCGACCCAGGCCGAAGATGCGGCGCGTGCCGTTCCCGGCGTTACCAATTCCGAGGGCGCCGAAGCCAGTTGGGGCCGGAGCAGCATTGCCGTTGCCTCTACCAACGGGTTTTCGCAAATCCGGTCCGGGTCTCGGCATTCCATCAGCGTCTCGGTGCTTGCCGGCGAAGGCACCGAAATGGAACGCGATTACGACTATGTCACTACGGTCCATGGCGACGATCTACCGCCGCCCGCTGACATCGGCCGTAGCGCGGGTGAAAAAACCGTCAACCGGTTGAATCCTAAAAAGGCTACCTCGGCCTCAGTGCCGGTTGTCTACGATCCCAGGGTCGCCAATTCATTGGTCCGGCATTTGGCCGGGGCCGTCAACGGTACCGCCGTTGCGCGCGGAACCACATTTTTGAAGGACAAAATCGGAGAGCAAATTTTCCCCGCCGCGACTACCATTGTCGATGACCCCTTGAGGCCCCGTGGTCTCGGGTCAAAGAGTTTCGATGGTGAGGGCGTCGGAACTAAGCGGCTGGATATCATTGAAGCCGGGGTGTTGACCTCATGGATATTGGATTTGCGTTCGGCGCGGCAACTGGGACTTTCCACTACCGGTCACGCTGGGCGCGGCATTTCCTCGCCGCCGTCACCGTCGACGACGAATTTGTACCTGCAAGCCGGTGACGTGACGCCCAAGGAATTGATGTCTGATATTAAGGCCGGTCTTTATATCACCGAGATGATGGGTTTTGGTGTCAACACGATCACCGGTGACTATAGCCGTGGGGCGAGCGGGTTTTGGATCGAAAATGGGGAGCTGGCCTATCCTGTTAACGAGGTGACCATTGCCGGGAATCTTGAGCATATGTTCTCCCATTTGACCGCTGCCGATGATTTGGAGTTCCGTTACGCAACCAATGCGCCGACACTAAGGATAGAGGGAATGACGGTCGCTGGGCGTTAATTCAGAGGCCGACCATTGGCGCAGGCGTATGGCGCGTGGTAGTGTCCGCCCCGTCAAGAACGGGTCGGAAAATCTTGAGCGATAAAAACGAAAAAAAGCCACCGCAACATACTTCAACCCTGGCGCTGATGCGCCGCCTTTGGCGCGAAAGCATCCGTCATCATCTGGGCTGGCTTATCCCCGCTGTTATATGCATGGCTCTGGTAGCCGCCGCCACCGCGTTTAGTGTCTGGTTGCTGAAGCCCGTGATTGATGAGGTATTCGTCGCCAAAAACCGGGACATGTTGTGGCCGTTGGGGGGAGCCGTTTTTGCCGCCTTTCTGATCAAGGGGCTTGCCAACTACGGCCAGTCAGTGCTGATGAGTTTAGTAGGGTTCCGGATCATCGCCGATTATCAAAATCGTCTATTCGCCCACTTAACGCGGATGGACTTGGGTTTTTTCCACGGCCAATCCACTGGCAAGCTGATTTCCCGGTTCACCGTCGATATCAATCAGATGCGGGTGGCGGTGTCCAATGTCTTGACCGGGTTCGGCAAAGACCTTTTGTCTTTTGTCTTTCTTGTCACGGTGATGTTCGCCATGGACTGGCAATTAGCGACGATGTGTATTTTCATATTTCCCATGGCTGCCTTGCCGGTCTTAAAGCTGGGCCGGCGAATGCGAAAAGTCACGGCCAATACCCAGGAGGAAATGGGCCTGTTCACCACCTTGTTGGAACAAACGTTCCAGGGTATCCGCGTGGTCAAGGCTTATGGGATGGAAGGCTATGAGAAAAGCCGGATCGCCGGGATCATCGAGCGTATCTTCCGCCTTAATATCAAGTCAGCACGAACACGGGCAATGTCCAGCCCGCTTATGGAAACTCTTGGCGGCGTTGCGGTCTGTATTGTCATTATCTATGGCGGTAACCGGGTCATCGACGGCGCCACCTCATCGGGCTCCTTTATTGCGTTTATCGGTGCGTTGCTGAATGCCTATGAGCCAATGAAGCGGCTGGCCAATCTTAACGCCAGCCTTCAGGAGGGATTGGCTGGGGCGCAGCGTTTGTTCCAGCTTCTGGATACAGAACCGAATATTCTTGAAAAACCCGGCGCCACCGAATTGCCGGCGGTCAAAGGGAATATCCAACTGGAAAATGTCAGTTTTTCGTATCAACCAGGGAATCAGGCCTTGAAGGGGGTGTCTCTGGAAGTGGCGGCGGGCAAGCGGGTAGCGTTGATCGGCTCGTCCGGGGCCGGCAAGTCGACTATCCTCAACCTGATCCCCCGTTTTTACGACATCGATGAAGGCCGCGTGACCATTGACGGCAATGACGTTCGCGACGTCACTTTTGCCTCTCTTTATGCAAACATAGCCCTGGTCAGCCAGGAAATTACCCTTTTCGACGATACGGTTCGCGCCAACATTGCCTATGGCCGGGCCGGGGCAAGCGCCGACGACATTGTCGAGGCAGCCAAGAATGCCGCCGCCCACGATTTTATTGAAGGATTACCCGAGGGCTATGACACCATGGTCGGCGAACAGGGGATTAAATTGTCGGGTGGTCAGCGCCAGCGTCTCGCCATCGCTAGGGCGATGTTGAAGAATGCTCCTGTTCTTCTGCTTGATGAAGCCACCTCGGCTTTGGATACGGAATCCGAACGTCAGGTCCAGTCGGCCCTGGATACGCTGATGGCCGACCGGACGACTTTGGTGATCGCGCACCGTTTATCCACCGTCACCGGCGTTGATCTGATTTATGTCATTGATGAAGGTCGCGTCATCGAACAGGGAACACCCCTCGAACTGATGTCTCAGGGTGGTGCTTACAAGCGGCTTTATGACTTGCAATTCGCCGAAGACGAGCAGGCTACTGACTCCGTCCAAGCGGCGGAAGCCTGAAGACAAGGCAGGGGGCTCTAATAGCGTGAGGCCATTGAAGCGAGTCCTTCAGTCGGAAACCATCGTCCGGGTATTCTGTTGGCTGGCGTCTTTGTACATTCGTCTGGTCTTCCATTCGGGCCGGTGGCAGGTTGTCGGCGGTGACATCCCAAAACGATTTTGGGACGAAGGCAAGCCATTCATTATCGGCATTTGGCACGGTAGGTTTCTGATGATGCCTTATTGTTGGGACCATGAGAAAACCGTTTACATGCTGATTTCCCAGCACCGTGACGGGCAGCTCATTGCCCGCACCATTGGTCATTTCGGGGTCAAGACGGCGGCCGGCTCATCCACCCGTGGCGGTGCCCAGGCGCTGCGCACCATGGTCAAAGCCTTGAAGAACGGCGATTACGTCGGGGTCACGCCGGATGGGCCGCGCGGTCCCCGGATGCGGGCCAGTGATGGACTCATCAGCGTCGCCAGGCTTTCGGGCGTGCCGATCATTCCCGCCGCTTTCGGATGTACCCGTGGCCGCGTTCTTTCGAGCTGGGATAGATTTCTTGTTGCCGGGCCTTTCGGGCGCGGTGTTATCGTCTGGGGGGATCCCATTTACATAGACCGCGATGTCTCCCCTGAAATAGAAGAAACGGTTCGGCGTCAGGTTGAGGACGGCCTCAATGCCGTCACTGCCGAGGCCGACCGTCTCACCGGCCGGACACCGGTCGAACCGGACCCTGGGTCCAGGCGGGAAGGCGGGACACCATGATGCTTTCCCTTTACCGTTTTGTTTCCGCCGCTGGCGTGCCGTT
>PTLL01000023.1 GCA_002938315.1 Alphaproteobacteria bacterium MarineAlpha3_Bin2
CCGTTTGCCGGACGGCTGAACGTCCTATAGCCGGCGCACCCTGGTGATGCCCTTGCCGTGACGATCCTGCATGCGATCAACCACATCGGATAACGCATGGGTCACCACCATCATGTCATGGCTAGACGCATGCAGCAGGGCGCCGGCGCCTAAGTGGATACCGACGTGACCGGGAAAATACACGATATCGCCGGGGCGCAATTGACCGACGTCGTCGGGAATGGGGATGTCCTCGCCAATGACGTCGGCCTGTTGGTCCGTATCCCGCGGCACTTCAAGGCCGGTGGCAGTCAAGGGCACTTGGATCAACCCCGAACAATCGATGCCCAACCCCCCGCGGCCGCCCCAAAGATAGGGAACGCGGGCAAACATCTGGGCGATAGCGACAAAATCGGGCCGGGGTTCACCCAACGCCATCAGATGCTTGGCAAATATCCAACCACCAGAAACCAGCTTGGCGTAATCCCCATCGACGGTTTCAACGGAGACCCGGGCGGTCATACTCAAACTCATGGTGGCCGGGTATTCGCCCTTGTTATCCGGATACACCAGCGACCGGACGGCGCTGACCCAATGGGTCGGTTCCGGCATATTGCCGAAAAGATCTTTGGAACGCACGTAGCCGACATACCCATCATGCCCGCATTGGCCCCAGGACCAGCCGGCGGTGTCCTCATAGACGGTAAAGCCCTCACCAAATAACAGTTCGCTGGCCTGAAGTTCGCCAGGGCCGGACCGGGAAATGACCGGTTTGCTCATCACCGGCGCGTAGGGGGCGCCGAGACGACACGGCTTGCCGGAAACGAATGTCTTTGCCTCAATGCGGCCTTCCAGAAAATCGGCGGCAATATCGTCGCGATAGGGATGGACCCTCGGGTCCAAGTGGGGGTCCAGGGGCGGGTCCGAGGCGGTATCGCTTGAATCAATGGGGTTCATAGGCCGGTCCTTTTAGGGGCTTTTTTTTCCAAGGTTGAGCAATGCCAAGCAATCCTATAAGAAATGCCAAAGAAATACGCAATGTGAAGGGAACGACCCTTGGAAAAATTGGAATTCACGGTCCACGAGTTCATGGCCATCATGGGGTCCCTGGACGAAAACCTGGCGGGCAAAAATGCGCCTGAGGGCTCGGTGTACAACGAATGGCACGCACAATGGAAGGCGTTGGACGAACGGCTAGAAGAACTGCCGATGATGGAACGCGCCGATATGCTGTTCGATGGCAAGCTGACCATCAACGCCATCACCGAGCCGCACCTGAAAGAAGTCATAAGTGTCGTTGAATCCCAGGTCGCCATGCACCAACAACTGATCAAGGATAACGACGAAGACGCCGATCCCGAAGATCTGGAAATCTGGCAGAATCGGTTGAATGATTTGTCGGAATTGCTGGGCTCGAGCAACTGGCGCGACGAGATTTCCTGAGCAGATTTCCAATCCACACAAAAACGGCGAGAATCCCCCTATGGGTTTCCTTCCCGCCGTTTAATCTTGGTTAGATGGGAGAATGGTGTTTACAGGTTGGAGAACAGGCCCACTAGCCCCAGGACAACGACGACGGCCCCGATAATTGTGGCAACCTTGGCAACGTTGGCATGGTTGAATTCTTCAGAAGACATAAAAGACCCTCATTGGTTTTTGGTTTCGGGGCGCACTATAGACAAAAGAGTCTTCAAGCGAAAGTATGCCTGAGCGACCCAGGTCTACCGGCCGATCATACCGGTTTCAGGGCTCTTTGAAAGCCCCCTCGATGGCCCTGGCATCAATGCCATAGGCGCTGTACAGATCATTGAGATCACCACATTGACCGAATTGCTCGACGCCCAGGGGCCTAAGCCAGTGCCCGGCGACGGACCCGATCCAGGACAAGGCCGCCGGGTGGCCGTCCAGCACCGTGACCAGCCGGGCATCGGGGCTGAGGCTGGACAGCAGCTTGGCCAAGTGCGACCCACGGCCTTTGGCTCGCCAATCACTAAAGAGCCGGTCCGCCGACGTCACCGCCAACAAACCGATGTTATCGGATTTTCCCTCTTTGCCAAGACGGTCATGGGCCTGTTTCGCTTCCTTGGCCAGGGCGCCTGAATAGATGATGGCCCCTTTTTTTCCAGGCTTCCCCTGCCAATAGGCGCCTGCCAAAAGATCACGGCGGAGCGCCTTGGTCATCCTCCGTTTGGGTTGCTCCAAAGCCAGGGTCGAAAGCCGTAGATAAACGGCGCCGCCGTCGGCATCCTGCATATAGCCGAACCCCCAACCCATGATTTCCCGAAGTTCATCGGCATACGCCGGTTCGAACGAAGCCAGTCCCGGTTGGCCGATGCCGATCAGCGGCGTGGCGATGGATTGGTGCGCGCCGCCTTCCGGCGCCAGCGACAAACCAGACGGGGTCGCCACCAACATGAACCGCGAATCCTGGTAACAGGCGTAGTTCAAGGCATCCAGGCCACGTTGGATAAACGGATCGTAAACGGTACCGATGGGAAGCAGCCTTTCGCCAAACAGTTCATGCGACAAGCCCATCGCACCCAGCATCAAGAACAGGTTGTTTTCAGCGATCCCTAACTCTATATGCTGGCCAGCGTCATTGGCCCCCCATTTTTGCGCCGAGAGGACGTTATGGGCCTTGAAGGTATCGGCGACTGCATCCCGGGCGAATAGGCCGCGGCGATTGACCCAGCCGCCAAGACCGGTGGATTGGGTCACATCCGGGGACGCCGTGACGATCCGGTCGGCCAAGGCATCGTCAGTGCCGGCCAGTTCGAACAGGATTTTTCCGAAGGCTTCCTGGGTGCTGGTCTTGTCCTTGGCCGACAAAGGCAAAGGGGTGGGCACCGGAACCGGCGCTGCAGATTTCCGGCGGCTTCCCTTATTTCCATTTGTGTTTTGCGCATTGAAGGGAACCGCACCCAAAAAACGAGAAAGATCTTCCGGGCGGCTGTTCAACCCAGCGAAGGGCAGCCATTCGTCTCCCTCGTCGATATTGAAGCGTTGGCGTAAGTAGGCGACCTGTTCGGCGTTCATGATGCCGGCGTGGTTGTCCTTGTGACCGGCCAAGGGCAAGCCGTGGCCCTTGATGGTGTAGGCGATGAAGCATGCCGGCTTGTCGTCGGCAATCGACGCGAAGGCCTCTAAAATGGTTTCCAGACAATGCCCGCCCAGGTTGGTCATCAGGTCCTGAAGCGCATCGTCATCATAGGATGCCAACAATTCGCCGACGCCGTCCTCATGACCGATGTCGGCGGTCAATTTCACCCGCCAGTGCTTGCCGCCCTGGAACGTCAACGCCGAATAGACATCGTTGGGGCAATCTCTGATCCAGTGCTTCAAAACCTTGCCGCCGGGCTTTTCGAAAGCAGCCATCATGCGTTTGCCGTATTTCAGCGTCACCACCGTCCAATCGGCGCCTCGGAAAGTGCGGTCGATCCACCTAAACAGCCGGTCCCGGACGACGCCATCCAGGCTTTGGCGGTTATAATCGATGATCCACCAGCAGTTCCTAAGATCATGCTTCCATCCTTCCAGCAACGCTTCGTACATGTTGCCTTCGTCCATTTCAGCATCGCCGACGACGGCGATCATGCGTCCCGGCGTTTGCGCCTGGACGGATTTCAAATGGCGGCGCAGGTAATCCTGAACCAGGGACGCGAACACCGTCATCGCCGGGCCCAAACCAACGGAACCGGTGGAAATATCCACATCGTCGGCATCCTTGGTCCTGGACGGATAGCTCTGAGCGCCCCCGAAGGCGCGGAAATTCTTGAGGTTTTCCAGGCTTTGATTGCCCAGCAGGTATTGGATGGCGTGGAATACCGGGCTGGCGTGGGGCTTGACCGCGACCCGGTCGGTGGGCCGCAGTTCATGAAAATAAAGCGCCGTCATCAACGCCGTCACCGAGGCTGAAGACGCCTGATGGCCGCCGACTTTCATACCGTCAGAATTTTCGCGCAACGAATTTGCATGGTGGATCATCCAGGAGGAAAGCCACAGAACCTTTTTTTCAAGGTCGCGGAGAACCGTCAACGGGCCGGGATCGACGTCATGGTCGGATACGCTCAGGGTGGGGTTGTCGAGAGGCGTCATAAGCCAAACATAACCGCAAAATCCCCAGCATGTCCTTGCGAATTACAACTAAAAATGCCATTAATTAGCAATAAATAATAATTATTTTGAAGAAAATTAGCTTTTTATGTCAAAAGTAACCCTAGATACGATAGATCGTCTAATTCTGGAGACTCTTCAGAACGATGCCCGAATCTCCAACGTCTTCCTAGCGGATAAGGTCGGGCTGTCACCCAGTCCGTGCTTGCGCCGACGCAGTGCGATGGAGGAAGCCGGGGTCATTCGCGGCTACGCCACCCTGGTTGATGCCGAAGCCGTGGGATTACCGGTCAGCATTTTCGTCAGCGTCACCCTGGAAAAACAGATCGAGCCGGCGTTGGAAACCTTTGAGGCGGAAATCCGGGCGCGCCCGGAAGTCATGGAATGCTACCTGATGACTGGTGACGCCGATTACTTGCTGCGCGTGGTGACGTCGGATCTGAGCGCCTATGAGCGCTTCCTGCTGAAACACCTGACCCGGATTCCTGGCGTCGCCTCGATCAAATCATCCTTCGCGTTAAAGCAGGTCGCCTACCGGACGGCGCTGCCCATCGAGCCGGAATAATACGCTCAGGCGTCGATGACAACATTGGTCTTCGGCGCCGACGAACAGATCAGCACCTTGCCCTCTTCTTGGGGTGGAATGATGCCGTCGTCAACATATTCGATCTCGCCTTCGATCAAAGTCAATATACACGTTTGGCAAATCCCAGAACGGCAACTGAACGCCGGGCTGAGCCCATTGGCCTCGGCCAGGTCCAGGATGGTCTCTTGGGCAGGGTCCCAGGGGATGGTGACATCGGATTTCCTAAACGTTACCGTCATGCCGTTCGCGGCGGGGGATTCTTTTGGTGCCTTTTGGGCCGGCTCATCGCCGCCATCCTTCAACACCGTCGCCGGGCCGAAAAATTCGTAATGAATTCGGGCCTCGTTGACGCCCCAATTCAACAGCCCGTTGAAGAGCGCCTTCATAAAAGGCGGCGGACCACAAAGATAGAAATCGCAACTCGGGCCCGGCAACAGGTTTTTCAACATCGACATGGTAATAAACCCGGTGGCATCGTAGTCCCGGCCTTCGACGTCGTCCGGCCTCGGTTCCGCATACACCACATGGGCGGTGACAGGATCAGGGGCTTGGGCCAGTTCACGCAGATGCTGGCCAAAGGCATGTTCATTGCCGTCCTGCACCCCATGGATGAACCACGTGGGGCGGCGGCGGTGTTGACCAACCAAATGGTCGAGCATGCTGATCATCGGCGTCAGGCCGACGCCACCACTGAGTAGCACCACCGGGCCGATGCGGTCCTCGTGCAGATAAAAATCGCCGGTGGGCGCGCCGACCTGCAGGGTGGACCCGACCTCGACATGATCATGAAAAAAGTTCGACGACAGCCCCGGCGGCACCTCGGGATTGTCCTTGGGTGACGGTTCGCGCTTGATCGACAGCCGGTAATGGGCACCTTCTTCCAAATGGGCGGCGCTGGGACAGCTGGAAATGGTATAGGTGCGCAACACCGGCTTGTCGTGGCCGGGGATATCCAGTTGGAAGCTCAAAAACTGACCCGGCTTAAACGTCGCCAGCAGCTGGCCGTCTTCGGGCACCAGGAAGAAGGAGGTCACGGTTTCGCTTTCCTTGTCCTTTCCATCTACAACGAACGTCCGCATGCCCTGCCAATGCCCGGATTGATCTTGTGATGGTGCCACCGCCTTGTTTCCTCTGCCTTCCTGGTCCTAAATCGGGGGCACATTGACGATGTACGTCCTTCAATACAACCATAATAGAACTAGGGGTTTGGTCTCGGATCAGGGCCTGATAAACTACTAACGTTCAGGATTGGGAACGGTGACGGTGGCGGCTACCAAGAAAAAGAAAAAATCTGAAGACAATTCGGCCTGGGTCGCGTTCGTTTCGTGGTGCCAGGAACGCGGCGTCTCAGCGATGCCGGCCAATCCCTGGACCCTGGCCGCCTATGCCCGCTGGTACGAACACCAGCAATCCGGCGACGACATCGCCAAAGCTTTTAAGACCATTTTTCGGGTCCACGGCGCCAAATCCCGCAAACGACCGGATCGCGACCCCCTAGTCGTCGGCACCCTGAGCCAGATTGAGGAACGGGAGAAGGATAAAAAGGCCAAGGAAAAACGAAAGGCCAAGGAAAAAACCCCGCCGTTGTTCCCCGATGACGACATCCTTGACCCGACGCCACCGGCAAAATCGAAAAAGAAAAAAACCGCCAACAAAGCGGCGCCCTCTAAGAGCAAGAAAAAGGCAAAGTCCAGCGGCAAAAAGACCCGGCCCGGCCTCAGCACCGAACCGAAACTGGTGTCAAAACGGAAGCTGAAAAAGTAAGCGCACTAACGCAATTCAACCACCCGCACCACCGACAAACGCAACGGCCCGAACCGGCCTTTTTTACGGCTGAGCACGACCTCTCCCCGGTAGCGCCCCGGCGGCCAGGAGCGCGCCTTCCGTTTCTTGCCGAAAAAGGTAAACCGCCGGGGTTGGGTCATGGTGATGGTGATGGTCTTATTGGTAAACGCCTTGCCGCTGGGGCCGCTGATGCGGAACCGAAGTTGGTCGCCCGCTTCGGCCCAGTACATATCCACCCACAACACCAACGCCGGAATATCGCGCGGAAAGCGCGATGCCGCCAGAAGGCCGCTTCTGGCAACCCCGGGGTCCGACGCCGTGGCAGCGAAACCGGCATTGAAAAGGGCCGTCGCCGGCGCGCTCAGAGCCGCTAGCGCCGGTTTCCCCCACAACGGCGCCGGCCCAAGGCCGCAGGGTTTACGGCGCCCGACCCCAATAAACGGGTCGATCACCTTATTGCCTTTGCGGATCGAGAGATGGACATGTGGAAACTGGGCACGGCCCGAAATACCGACCAGGCCCAGCCGTTGCCCACGGGAGACGGCGTCTCCGGCCTTAACGGCGACGGAGCCCCGGCGCAGGTGGCAATACTGGGTTTCCCAGCCGCCCCGGTGGCTGACGACCAGGCCGTTGCCACATTCCCGGCCCTCGACGGATTTAACCCCGGCGATGGCGACATCGACATCCTTCATGCCGTCGCGGACGGCCTTGACGACACCGCCGACCGCCGCCACCGGCACGCCTTTTTTCATTTCGATCAAATCCCGGATCGCTAAATCGATGCCCTTGTGCCCATCATATGAACGCTTAGCGCAAGCAAAGTCGCTGATGCCCGGCCCCGGGTCGACATCAACATAATTAACCAGCCAGCAATCACGGGCGGGTTGGCAGCGAATCGGCAGGCTTAATTCCGGCAGCGGGGTGCGTTCCTGGGCCTGGACCGGGCTTGCGGATAAGGCCAAGTGGACGAACGCCGCCATACCCTGGAGGATAACCGTGAAAGCTAGGGCGGCCCTTGGTTTTCGTAACAAAAAAGCCATCCCAACCCATAGCAATTCCGGGCTGAAAGGAAAAGCCGCGCTTGTAGAATTTCCCCTAAGGGCATATATTGCACTGCAATAATAAATTTTGCATCGCACAAAGGAACAAATAATGCAGATGGAACAGGCCAGAGAAGCCAAAAGGGTCAAGGAAGCCAACGAATTGCTTCATGGGCTCTATTTCGAAGACATCGAAGAAGGCATGAAGGACGCCTACGCTAAGACCATTACCAATGCGGACATCATCACCTTCGCCGGGATTTCCGGTGACACCAACCCAGTCCACTTGAACCATGAATTCGCCAGCGAAACCATGTTCGAAGGCCAGATCGCCCACGGCATGTTGACCGCCAGTTTCATTTCCACCGTCATCGGCACCAAGCTTCCCGGACCGGGCTGCATTTACGTCTCCCAGAACCTGCGCTTCAAGGCCCCGGTCAAGGTCGGCGACACGGTCACGGCGACCTGCACGGTGCGAAAGAAGATCCCGGAAAAACACATGATCAAAATGGAAACGGTGTGTTCCGTCGGCGGCAAGCCGGTTCTCGACGGCGACGCCACGATCCTGGTGCCCTTGAAAGCCAATAAGGCTTAGCGCCCTTTCTCCTTGACCACGGGGAAGGCCGCTGACACTTTCCCGCCATGCGAATTTTTCGCCAATATGAATCCCTGCCCGAAGACGTCAGGGGCGCCGTGATCGCCATCGGCAACTTCGATGGTGTCCACCCCGGCCATCAGGTGGTCATCAACGAGGCCGGCCTCATCGCACATGACTTAGGCCGGCCGTGGGCGGTGCTGACGTTCGAGCCCCATCCCCGCAGACTGTTCGCCCCCGACCAGCCGCCGTTCCGGCTGACGCCGTTCCGCGCCAAGGCTAAGCTGATCGAAAATCTGGGTGTTGATATGTTGATCGTGCAGCGATTCAACAAAGCCTTTTCCCAACTGGAGGCGAAAGATTTCGTCACCAATGCCCTGGTCAAGGGATTCGGCGCCAGCCATGTGGTCTCGGGCTACGATTTTGTCTTCGGTCACAACCGAAGCGGCCATTGCGATTTGCTTCTGGCCATGGGCGCGGAACATGGATTCGGGTTTACCGCCGTCAACGCCATCGAGGATGACACTGGCGAGGCCTATTCATCGACCCGAGTCCGCGACAAACTTCTGGCCAGCGATCCCCGTGGCGCCGCCGCCGTTCTCGGCCGTGACTTTGAAATCGAAGGCCGGGTGATTGCCGGCGAAAGCCGTGGCCACGGAATCGGTTTTCCGACCGCAAACCTAACGTTAGGCTCCTACCTCAGACCCGTGAACGGAGTCTATGCCGTTCGCGCCAGCCTAGAGAGTGGCACCGACGTACCATGGCTGGACGGCGTCGCTAATATCGGGGTACGGCCGACGTTCGGCGGCGAAAACGTCGTTTTGGAGGTGTATGTGTTCGATTTCGACGACGATCTTTACGGTCGGCGGCTGCGGGTGCGACTGATTGATTTTCTGCGCCCGGAAAAGAAGTTTGACGGCATCGATGATTTGAAGGCACAAATCGCCCTGGATGTATCCAAGGCAAAAGAAATTCTTACAAAAGGCGAGAAAAAAGACCCATGACGACGGACTACAAAGCCACCGTGTTTCTGCCCACCACCGACTTTCCCATGAAAGCCGGACTGGCCGAGCGCGAGCCCGAAACCCTGAAACAATGGGATTCGATGGACATCCAAAAACTCCATCGCGCCGTCGCCAAGGGCCGCGATCCCTTCATCCTTCATGACGGCCCGCCCTATGCCAACGGCCACCTACACATCGGCCATGCCCTCAATAAAATCCTCAAAGATGTCGTCGTGCGCACACAGCAGATGATGGGCAAGGACGCTAATTACGTTCCCGGCTGGGACTGCCATGGCCTGCCGATCGAATGGAAGATCGAGGAAAAATACCGCCAACAGAAAAAAGACAAGGACGACGTGCCGGTCGTTGAATTTCGTCAGGAATGCCGCGAATTCGCCGAGCAATGGATCGCCATCCAACGCGACGAATTCAAGCGCATGGGCCTGATCGGCGACTGGGACAATCCCTATACGACCATGAGCTTCGACGCCGAAGCCCAGATTGTCCGTGAAATGGGTAAGTTTCTGATGGACGGGTCGCTCTATCGGGGCGCCAAGCCGGTGATGTGGTCACCGGTGGAAAAAACGGCGCTGGCCGAAGCCGAAATCGAATACCACGACCATACCTCGACCACCATATTCGTCCGCTTCCCGGTGGTGAAAGCATCGACGCCCGAAATCGAAGCTGCGTCCATCGTCATCTGGACGACGACGCCCTGGACCATGCCCGGCAACCGTGCCGTCGCCTTTGGCCCGGATATCCCTTATGTGGTGGTCGAGGTCGTCAAAGCCGCAGACGAAAGCCTAGCGAATGCAGGGGAAAAACTGATCATCGCCGAAGCCCGCCTGGAAGATTTCATCCGCCAATGCGGGATCGAGGAAATGACCACAAGCGCCACCTTCAAGGGCAAGGAATTGGACGGCACTGTCTGCCGCCACCCCCTCAATGGCCAGGGCTATGACTTCGACGTCCCGGCACTCGCCGCCGACTTCGCCACCACCGAGGAAGGCACTGGCATCGTCCATATTGCGCCGGGGCACGGCGCCGATGACTGGATTTTGGGCCAAGCCAACGACATTGAGATCCCCCAGACCGTCGGCGAGGACGGTTGTTTCTACGATCACGTGCCGATGTTCGCCGGCAAACACGTCTATAAGGTCAATGACGAGGTCGCCGATGCCCTGCAAGCCGCCGACGGGCTGCTGGCACGGGGTAAATTGTCGCATCGCTACCCCCATTCCTGGCGCTCGAAGGCGCCGTTGATCTTCCGCAACACCACGCAATGGTTCATCTCCATGGAGACCACGGCACTGCGCGATAAAGCGCTCAAGGCCATTGACGAGACCCGCTTCGTGCCGGACACCGGCAAGAACCGCTTAAAAGGCATGATCAAAACCCGCCCCGATTGGTGTGTATCGCGCCAGCGGGCCTGGGGGGTGCCGATCGCGGTATTCGTCAACAAGGAAAGCGGCGAGCCGCTTCGCGACCAGGGCGTCATGGACCGCATCATCGACGCTTTCGAGACAGAAGGCGCCGACGCCTGGTTCGCTTCCGACCCATCGCGATTTCTTGGCGACGGCTATAACGCCGATGACTTCGAGCAAGTCACCGACATTCTCGATGTCTGGTTTGATTCCGGCTGCACGCATACGTTCGTGCTGGAAGGCCGCGACGACCTGCAATGGCCGGCGTCGCTGTATCTGGAAGGCACCGACCAACACCGCGGCTGGTTCCATTCGTCGTTATTGGAATCCTGCGGCACCCGGGACCGTGCACCTTATGACGCCGTACTGACCCATGGCTTCGTGATGGCCGAGGACGGCCAGAAAATGTCCAAGTCGCTGGGCAATATCGTCTCGCCCCAGGACGTCATCGACCAACACGGCGCCGACATCCTGCGGCTGTGGGTGGTCGGGTCCGATTATTCGGAAGATTTGCGCATCGGGCCGGAAATCCTAAAAAGCCAATCCGATATTTATCGCCGGCTGCGCAACACGTTCCGTTACCTGCTCGGCAACCTCAACGGTTTCACCGAAGACGAACGCCTGGATGTCGCGGACATGCCGGAATTGGAACGCTGGGTCCTGCACCGGCTTTGGGAACTGGACGGCAAGTTGCGCCAGGCCTGCAACGATTTCCATTTCCATCCCATTTTCGCCGAGCTGCATAATTTCTGCACCGTCGATCTGTCGGCGTTTTATTTCGATATCCGCAAGGACGCGCTCTATTGCGACCATGCGGGGGATGGGCGCCGCCGTGCCGCCCGCACGGTCCTGGATGCGGCCTTCAATTGCCTGACCGCCTGGATGGCGCCGTTTATCTGCTTTACCGCCGAGGAAGCCTGGCTGGCGCGTTATGAAGCCAAGGAGGGCGACAGCGTGCACCTGCGCACCTTCCCCGAAATTCCCGATGCTTGGCGCAACGATGATCTAGCCGCCAAATGGGCCAAGATCAGGAATCTTCGCCGCGTCGTTACCGGCGCCTTGGAGCTAGAGCGCAAGGAAAAACGAATTGGCTCCTCCTTACAGGCGCATCCGGTGATTTACGCCGATGCCAAGGATATTGCCATTTTTGATGATCTCGACCCGGCAGAACTGTTCATTACCTCCGGCGCGACGTTCACCGCCGGCCAGGGACCTGAAAACAGTTTTTCCCTTGATGACGTCAGTGATACCTGGGTCGTTGCCGAACCCGCCGCAGGTGAAAAGTGTGAACGTTGCTGGAAAGTGCTGCCCGACATCGGCAGCAACGCCGATCATCCAACCGTTTGCGGGCGATGCGCAGATGCGGTCGTTCATGGGTCGGCGGCAACGCCGGTGGCATGAAAATCCCCCCGCACGTTCAAAAGGGCCTCGCCATGGCGGCGGGGGTATTGGCCATCGATCAAATCACAAAATTGTGGATCGTCTTCACCGTCATGCAGCCGCCCCGCATAATCGAGGTCACGCCGTTTTTTAATTTAGTGATGGGCTGGAACTGGGGAGTCAGTTTCGGATTATTGGATTCCGCGTCTGAAATCAGCCAATGGCTGCTGCCGCTGGTCACCGTGACCATCACCGGGGGACTGGTGTATTGGTTGTATCGGGAAAACCGGCGCTGGACCGTCATCGGCCTCGGGTTGATCATCGGCGGGGCTGTGGGCAACCTCGTCGACAGGCTGCATTTTGGGGCGGTAGCGGATTTTTTGGATGTCCACGCCTTCGGCTATCATTGGCCGGCGTTCAATGCCGCCGACAGCGCCATCACCGTCGGCGCCATTACCGTGATCTTAGAATCCTTGTTTTGCAATACCAAGGAGCGGTGATAATGACCCGTAGGGACGGCTTGCCAGGGTTTTCGGCAAGGAGCGCGCGGCGTGGCGATGCGGGACATCGGAAGCCGTGCGCGACGCTGTCCGAAAGCCCTGGCAAGCCGCCGTTCCGGTCCCCCATTCGGCCTGTCGGAGGGCGTCGAAAAGCCTTGATGATGCACCGCATCACCTGCGGCTTTTCTCCTACCCGACAGACCGAATGGGCGATCCCTATGGGTCATTTTCATCGGTCCTTGGTATAGGGGACAAAAAGCCCTAAAATAGGGCACGGGTTATGAACACCAATGTGAAAACAATGAAGATAACAGCCACATTACTTTGCCTGGCCTCAGCCGCGGCACTGGTTTCGGGCTGTGATTCGGCGCGCAAGGCCTTCAGTAGCGACAAAACCGCGCCCGATGAATTCGCCGTCTATTCCCGCCCCCCTTTAAGCCTGCCACCCGAATACAAGCTCCGTCCGCCGACACCGGGCGTTGTGCTTCAACGCGGCGAGGCGGCGACCACGCTCGCGAAAAGGGCGATCATCAGCCAGGCGGTCCGCAGACTCGCGAATCCCCTACCGGCCAAGGGAAGCCCGGGAATCCTCGCCTTGCTGCGCGATACCGGCGGCCTGACCTCAACACCGGACATCCGCACCATCATCAACGAGGAAACCTCCATCCTCAGTTCCCAGGACCAGCGTTTTGTCGACAAACTGATCTTCTGGGTTGATGAAAAAGAACCGGGCGGCACCATCGTCGATGCCAAGAAAGAACAAAAACGTATCCAGAAGAACCAGGCGCTCGGTAAATCCATCAATGATGGCAAAAGCCCCGAAATCAAGGTTAAACGCAAAAAGAAGGGTATTCTGGACTTTTAATTCACCGCCTTGAAGTCGCCATGATTTCCGGTGATTGTCCCGCACCGAACCGGGGAATGACGCGTTCGTGAAACGCATAACACCACGATCGTGTTATCCTAGCGGACACAGGACGGATCACATGACAAAAGGGTTTCCATCAATGAAACGGGGTTTTCTTACCATCCTATTCGCAGCGGTGTTGACCGCCGCCGGGATTTTTTTCCCGGCCCAGGCCGGCGTTTTCAATCCCGATACCTTCACCCTTTCCAATGGCATGCGGGTGGTGGTGATCGAAAACCACCGGGTTCCCGTAGTCACCCACATGGTTTGGTACGGCGTCGGTTCTGCCGACGAGGGTCAGGGCGAATCCGGAATCGCACATTTTCTCGAACACTTGATGTTCAAGGGCACCAAAATACGGGCCCCCGGTGAATTTTCTAAAATCCTGGCCCGCAACGGCGGTCAGGAAAACGCCTTTACCTCTTCGGATTACACCGCCTATTTCCAAACCGTCGCCGTTGACCGGCTTGAATTGTTTATGGAGATGGAAGCCGACCGGATGACCAATCTGGTGCTCACCGAAAAAGGCGTGGAGACGGAAAAGGGAGTGGTGTTGGAAGAACGCCGGTCCCGCACCGATAACAATCCCGGCGCCATTCTGGGTGAACAAGTCACCGCCGCGTTGTATTTGAATTATCCCTACCGGCGGCCGGTCATCGGCTGGGCGCACGAAATCAAAGCCCTTAGCCTGAAGAGCGTAATGGCGTTTTACAAAAAGTGGTATACCCCCGCCAACGCCATCCTTGTCGTCGCCGGCGACATCACTGCCGCCAAACTCAAGCCCCTGGCGGAAAAATACTATGGCGCCATTCCCGCCCAACCGCCGGCCCCACGCCTCCGGCCGACGGAACCACCGCAAAGCGCCAAGCGCACAGTGACCCTGAAAGACGCCCGCGTCCGCCAACCGTCATGGGGCCGGGTCTATTTAGCCCCCAGCCTGCTAAGCGGGGAGACCCAGCACGCCTACGCGCTAGAAGTGTTGGCCAACATCCTCGGCGGCGGTTCATCCAGCCGCCTTTTCCGCACCTTGGTGGTCGAAGCCAAGCTTGCCCTTTCGGCCGGTGCTTATTACGGCGCCGATGACCGCGGGCCCAGCCGCTTCGGCATCTATGCATCCCCCAAGCCCGGGGTCAGTATGGAAACCCTGGAGGCTAAGGTCGAAGAAGAATTGGCAAAGCTGATTGACGGCGGCGTCACCGCATCGGAATTGGCCCGCGCCAAAAAACGCATGCAGTCGACAGCCATCTTTGCCCGCGATTCACTGTCCGGCGGCGCCCGGACCCTCGGCGCAGCGCTGGCCATCGGGCTTAAGGTTGACGACGTGGAAGCCTGGCCGGAGCGCATCGGTGCCGTCACCGTCGAGCAAATTAGCGCCGCCGCCAAGGCGGTGCTGAAGGAAGGCCGCTCGGTAACATCTTATTTGTTAACTAAGAAAACCGGTTGAGGAAGGATTACCAAATGACACCCATTGTCCGATCCTTATTGGTCGCCCCCATCCTTGCCGCCTTCCTGCTTGTTGGCGTTATTCTGTCCACCGGCCCGGCCGGGGCAGTGACAATTGAAAAGATCCTTTCTCCCGGCGGCATCACGGCCTGGTTGGTACGCGACCATTCCAACCCGATCATTTCCATGCGGTTTTCCTTTCGCGGCGGCGCTGGACTTGACCCGAAAAATCGCATCGGCCTCGCCAATATGGCGGCGTCGCTGCTGGACGAAGGCGCAGGTGATCTCGACAGCCAGGCCTTCCAGCAACAACTTGAAGACCTGGTCATCAGACTTCGGTTCAGGGCGGGGCGCGATTCTCTAACCGGCCGCCTGGTGACGTTGGCCGCAAACAGGGACACCGCGTTTACCATGCTGTCTATGGCGCTGACCCAACCCCGGTTCGATGCAGAGCCGGTGGAACGGATCCGCGGCCAACTTCTTGCCGAAATCCGTCAGGACACCGAACAGCCCGGCGCCATCGCCGGCAGAACCCTGTTCAAGACGCTTTTCCCCAGCCACCCCTACGGCCGTCCTACGGATGGGCTTGAAGACGACGTCGCTGCCATCACCCAGGCCGACCTCAAGGCGTTCACGGCGGAACGCCTTGCTAAGGACAACCTGATCATCGGGGTCGTCGGCGACATCAAGGCCGAAACCCTGGCTACCCTTCTGGACTCCACCTTCGGCGGCTTGCCTGCCAAGGCCAAATCTTGGGCGTTGCCCGAAGCAATCCCCCAAGGGGCGGGGCGGACTATCGTCGTCAAAAAGCCGGTCCCGCAAAGTTCCATCGTCTACGCCGAGAAGGGATTGAAGCGCAAACATCCGGATTTTTATGCCGCCTATGTCATGAACTATGTATTCGGCGGCGGCGGATTTACCTCCCGGCTCTATGAAGCCATCCGCGAGAAACGGGGATTGGCGTATTCTGTTTATTCCGGTCTTCATCCCCTCGACAAAGCCGGGTTGATTTTCGGCGCAGCTGGCACCGCCAACGCCAATGTCGGTGAAACCCTACGGCTGCTCCGCCAGGAATGGGCACGCATGGCCAAGGATGGCATGAATGAAAAGGAATTAGCCGACGCCAAGACTTATTTGACCGGTTCCTACCCACTCAGATTTACCTCTAGCGGCTCCATCGCCGCGATGCTGGTCGGCATTCAGCGGGACAACCTGGGCATTGAATACATGGACCGCCGCAATAGCCTGATCGAAGCGGTCAGCCTGGAGGACGTCAACCGCACGGCGAAAAACCTCCTGCAGGCGGACAAACTCACTGTCGTCGTTGTCGGCGCGCCCAAGGGCGTCAAAAGCAGCGAATAGGATTTATCCGCCGGTACTGGCTGGCCGGGACATTTTTTGTTAGGCTCTCACACCTATCTAGAATTTCAGCCGACCGGTTATTTACATATGGCGTCTTTGCAAAGCTCCCCCGCCTGGAAGGCGCTAAAAGCCCACCACAAGAAATATGCCGGGCTTCATATGCGAGATCTGTTCGACGCCGACGAAAACCGCTTTGAGGATTTTTCCTTATGCCGGGGCGGGCTTTTCCTCGATTATTCCAAAAACCGCGTCACCAAGGAGACCATGAGCCTATTGATAGACCTGGCCAAGGCCGCCGATGTGGAAGGCTGGCGGCGAGATATGGTGGCGGGTGAGCCCATCAACACCACCGAGGACCGCGCCGCGCTGCACGTGGCGCTTCGCAATCCCCTCGATCACGCGCCGATGCAGGCGATGGGCGAAGATGTCATGCCCGATGTCCGCGCCTTGCGGATAAAAATGCGCGGCACCGCCGATGCCATTCGCTCAGGCGCCTGGACCGGCGCTACCGGTAGTGCCATCGCTGCCATCGTTCATATCGGCACCGGTGGGTCGCACCTGGGCCCGGAAATGGTGACCCAGTCGCTGGCCCCGGTCCACCAGTCAGCCCCTGGCGGCCCGGCCATGCATTTTATTTCCAACGTCGACGGTGTTCAGATCACCACCGCCCTGGATGGCCTCACGCCGGAAACGACGCTGTTCATCGTTGCCTCCAAAACCTTCACCACCGAAGAAACCATCACCAATGCCCGCACCGCCAAGGCCTGGTTGGTGGATGCGCTCGGCAGCGACGCCGTCGCCAACCACTTCATCGCCGTTTCCGGCAACACCCAAGCCGTCGCCGACTTCGGCATACCGCCGGACAACACTTTTGATCTTTGGGATTGGGTCGGCGGACGATATTCGGTGTGGTCGGCGATTGGCCTTCCCATCGCCATTGCGCTCGGCATGGACGTGTTCGAAGAATTTCTCGCCGGCGCCCACGACATGGACCGCCATTTCCAGGACGCACCGCTGGACGCCAACATGCCAGTCATTCTGGGGCTGATCGGTGTATGGAACACCGACTTTTTAGGCTCTCCAGCACTCGCCATCCTGCCATACGACGAAGGCCTCCGCGGCCTTCCCGACTACCTCCGCCAGTTGGAAATGGAAAGCAACGGTAAGGCGCTCGATACCAAGGGACGCCCGGTCGAAGTTGGCACCGCGCCGGTGATTTTCGGCGATCCGGGCACCCGCGGCCAGCATGCTTTCTACCAGGCCCTGCACCAGGGCCGCCAATTGATCGCCTGTGATTTCATCGCACCCATGGAAAGCCGCCATACCACCGGTTCTCATCACGATCGGTTGCTGGCCAATTTCCTGGCCCAGACCGAAGCGCTGATGAAAGGGCGCACCGAGGCGGAGGCGGTTGCGGCGATGGAGGACCAAGGCGTGGCTTCCGCCGAAATGAAAGGCCAATTACCGCACCGCATTTTCGAGGGCAACCGCCCGTCCAATTCTATTGTCGCCGATAAGTTCGACGCCTTCACCCTCGGCCAGTTGATCGCGCTCTACGAACACAAGGTCTTCGTCCAGGCGGTGGTCTGGGGAATCAACCCGTTCGACCAATGGGGTGTCGAATGGGGCAAGGAACTGGCCGCCCAAATCCTTTTTGAAATGGAGCCTGACTCCTATGAGGCGTTTTCCCAAGAGCATTGTTCCTCGACTCTGGGCCTGATCGCGCGCCTAAAAGCCCACAAGGCGAAAACGCCATGACCATCCGCCGCCTACCAGAGACCGTCATCAACCGAATCGCCGCTGGGGAAGTGGTGGAACGCCCGGCCTCGGTAATCAAGGAACTGGTTGAAAATTCCATCGACGCCGAGGCGGCGCGCATCGACGTCACCATCCGCGACGGCGGCCGCACGTTCATGTCGGTCACCGATGATGGCCGCGGCATGACCGCCGATGAGTTGAGCCTGGCGATTGAGCGCCATGCCACGTCGAAGCTGCCGTCCGATGATCTGCTGACCATCAATTCGTTGGGCTTTCGCGGCGAAGCGCTGCCGTCCATCGGCGCCGTCGCCCGGCTGGCCATTACCAGCCGCGCGCTTGGGGAGGAGGATGCTTGGATCATCACGGTCGAAGGCGGTACCGTCGGCGCCCCTGAACCGGCGGCCCACGCCCAGGGAACCCGGATCGAGGTTCGCGACCTTTTTTTCGCCACCCCGGCGCGGCTCAAATTCCTGAAAACGGAAAAAACCGAACAAACCCACGCTGTCGATACCATTAAACGGTTGGCCATGGCCCATCCCGGCATCGGCTTTACCTTGGGCGACGGCAACCGCGACCTGCTCAAGCTTCCCGCCGCCACTGGTCCAGACGCCCGGCTGGATCGCCTTTCCGGAGTCATGGGCAAAGATTTCAGGGATAATTCCCTGGCCATTGATGCTCAGCGCGAAGACATGCGGCTGACAGGCTTCGCCGGACTGCCGACGTTGAACCGGGGTAATTCTATGATGCAGTTCCTGTTCGTCAACGGCCGCCCAGTCCGCAACAAACTTTTATATGGGGCGCTTAAGGGAGCCTATCGCGAATTTCTGGCGTCGGACCGCTACCCGTTGGTGGCGTTGTTCCTGGACCTGGCACCGGACGCCGTCGACGTTAATGTGCACCCGGCCAAAACCGAAGTCCGGTTCCGCGACGCCGGCCTGGTCCGGGGGCTGATCGTCGGTGCCGTTAAACACACACTGGCCGAGGCCGGCCACCGGGCCTCGACCACGGTGTCGGAAACCGCGCTGGGCGCCGCGCGGCCCGAAGGACTGGGCGGTGGATACGGCGGCGGCACGTATAGAGGCGGTGGTGGTCCTACTTATGGAGGTGGGGCTACCGGCCTTCGCGAACGCGCCGATGCCTTCCACAGCCCGCTACCCGGACTCGATGCGCAGCCCTCCGCCCCGGCGCCGGCGGACCTGGGTGAAGATATCGCCGATTACCCCTTAGGCGTCGCCCGCGCCCAGGTGCATGAAACCTATGTGGTGGCGCAAACCCGGGACGGGATCGTCATCGTCGATCAACATGCCGCCCACGAACGGTTGGTTCAAGAACGCATCAAGACGGCGCTGGATACCGGCGGCGTCCAACGCCAGGGAATGCTGATCCCGGAAGTGGTCGAGCTGGACGAGGCCGCCGCTTCTCGGCTGGTGGCACGGGCCGCGGAACTGGCCGAACTGGGGCTGGTGATTGAAGCCTTCGGCGACGGCGCCGTCGTCGTCCGCGAGATTCCGGCACTGCTGGGCGAGACCGACATCAAAGGGTTGATCCAGGATCTCGCCGATGATTTCGCCGAATTCGATGAAGGCCTGGCCCTGACCCAACGGTTGGGCGACGTCTGCGCGACCATGGCATGCCACGGCAGTGTTCGCGCCGGGCGACGGCTTAACGGCGATGAAATGAACGCCCTGCTGCGCGAGATGGAGGCGACCCCCCATTCCGGCCAGTGCAGCCACGGCCGCCCGACCTATGTGGAACTGAAACTTGCTGATATCGAAAAGCTGTTTGGGCGGCGTTAACCCATGTTGGTCGAATGGTTCAAACACCTGACGACGCCGTGCCCCGCCCCCTACAAGGCCATGGGGTATCTCAAAGAACTGATTTCCATGGAGGTGCGGCAAAAACGCTGTCGCGAGGCCTGGGCGCCGCATTTTCGGGAATGCCGCGATCTCATCGACAAAGCCACCGAGGGCATCGGTCATCACAAAGTCACCGTTTTGGGCTCCGGTCTGTTGCTGGATTTCTCCCTCGACCTATTGGCCGACACCTTCGATAAGGTGGTGCTGGTGGATATCCTACACCTGCCTGTGGTGCAAAAACGGGTGCGGGCTTTTGCCAACGTAGAACTTTTCACTAACGACCACACCGGAGTCGCCGAAGCGACTTGGGATCATGTCCAGCAAGGCCGCACCGGCGCCCTGCCCTCCGCCCCGCCGTCACACCTTGCCGATACCGGGCCGTGCGGCGATTCCGATTTGGTGGTCTCAGCCAACCTGTTGACGCAACTGCCGCTGATGCCCTTAGGGCTGCTGCTGGAAAAGGCGCCAACCTATCCGGAAGATGAGGCCAAAGCCTTCGCCCGGCGCATCGTCGAAGACCATTTGCACTTCCTCTCTGCCCTACCGAGCCGGGTCTGCCTACTGACCGAAACCCAACGGGTGATTTTCGGCGGCCCCAAGGGTGATGAGATGATCGAGGAAATCGACCCCCTGTTCGGCGTTTCCATCCCGGCCTCGGGCAGAAAATGGGTGTGGAACATCGCGCCCCGACCGGAAATCAACCCCCACATTGACCTGCGTTACCGGATGACCGGGATCATCGATTTAAAAGCCGCCACGGAGTAAGATAGTTCCACGTAAACGGGCATCAACCCGAGGTTTGAGGGAGCAATTAATATGGACGTCCGCAAAACTATGATCATCAAAGAAACCATTGAGGCCGACGGCTTTGGCAAAGCCTGCGACCCCATTACGCGGGTCGTCGCCGTCGCTGTGATCCAAAATCCTTTCGCCGGGCGTTTCGTGGATGATTTGTCGCCTCTTTTCGACGTCAGCGGTCAACTTGGCGAACGACTCATGGGCGACGCCGTAGATATGCTTGCTGGTTCCCCCGTCAGTTACGGCAAGGCCGCCATCGTCGGCGTTGACGGCGAAATGGAACACGGTGGCGCCGTGCTCCATCCGAAACTGGGTAAGCCGATGCGTGCAGCCGTCGGCGGCGGCAAGGCGTTGATTCCGTCAAACGCCAAAGTCGCGGCTGCCGGCGTTCCGATCGACCTGCCGCTTGGGCACAAAGATGAGGCTTGGTCATTCGATCATTTCGATACCATGACCGTGATGGTCGCCGACGCACCGCGTCCCGACGAAATCGTGGTGTGCATGGCTGTTTCCGATGGCCCCCGGCCGCATCCCCGGGTCGGCAGCGGCCCAATTACGGATTGACCGCACGCCCTACCCGTATTTCAGGAACACCACCCGGGCCGCCCCGTAGGTGCGCTCATCGATGACAGCGTATTCCCGAGGCGGGTCGAATTCTTCCTTGGCCGCGACTTCGCAGACGACGACGGCACCGACCTTGAGCCAGCCCTTGTCCTTGAGCCCCAACAGTGCCGGCGTCATCAAACCCTGATCATAAGGCGGGTCCAGGAACGCCAACGTTGCCGGGGCCTTGGCCGTCCTCGGCGGCGGCGCCAGGCGGGTGGCGTCCAGCTTCAGCAAGGTCACCGCCCGGCCCAGGCCCATAGGCCCGGCGTTCTTGCGCACCAAGGCATGGGCACGGGGGTCGTTATCGATAAAGACGCCGTGGCCGCAGCCCCTGGACATCGCCTCCAGCCCCAGTGCGCCGGTGCCGGCGAAGACATCGATCACCGTGGCGGCGTCGAATTCAAAACCGTCCACGCCGTGTGCCAGGATATTGAACACCGCTTCGCGGACCCGATCCGCCGTCGGGCGTAATTCTTTTCCTTCCGGCGCCATCAACGTGCGCCCTTTGAGACGGCCCCCCACTATCCTCATTTTCTTTTCCCTTGGCCCAATTGTTCCTTGAGCACTTTGCCTTTGATTTCGTCGACCTGTCCACGATCCAGGTTGCCTAATTGAAACGGCCCGTAGGCAAGCCGGATCAAGCGGTTCACCTCCAACCCCATATGTTCCATGACCTTGCGGATTTCACGGTTGCGGCCTTCTTCCAGCGATACCGTCAGCCAGGCGTTGGCCCGGGCCTGTTTGTCCAGCACCGCCTTAATGGGACCATAGGAGACACCGGAGACGGTGACGCCTTTTTCCAGTGCCTTCAGCTTCCTGGCATCGGGTTGGCCGTGAACCCGCACCCGGTAACGGCGGGTCCAGCCGGTTTCCGGCAATTCCAGGCGCCGCGCCACCTCGCCGTCATTGGTGAGCAGCAACAAGCCTTCGGAATTCAAATCCAGGCGGCCGATGGAAATCACCCGGCCCAAGGTGTCGGGCAAGCGGTCGAATACCGTCGGTCGGCCTTGCGGGTCGCCGTGGCTGGTGACCAGGCCTGTCGGTTTATGATACCGCCACAGCCGCGCCGGGGCCGCCGGGGGCAAGGCCTCACCGTCAACCAGGATGACATTTTCGCCGCTCACCGTCACCGCCGGGGTGGTCAGGACCTTGCCGTCCACGACGACCCGGCCGGCGGCGATCCAGCGTTCCGCTTCCCGACGGGAACACAGACCGGCGCGCGCCATCACCTTGGCAATGCGTTCCGCCTTCGGCGGCCCCTCATTTTTTGGCGATGCGTTCATGGCCGCACTCTATGGGCCGCCAAGGCCCAGAGCAAGATGAGGGCGCGTTACGCACCGGGGGAGAGAAACCAGCCCGAAGACGGCCGCGCCTCCCGACCGCCGCGCCCCTTCCGGGCCCGGGCCAGCTGCCGCTCAACTTCTTTATCGGCGCCGGGGTGCCGGTGGCCGTGTTCCTCGGCCTCTATGGGACGTCGACGGGGTTCCGGGATTTCATCATTGATCTCGACCTTCGTTTGCTGACCATGTTTCAGGCGTGGCGGGTCATCGGGTTCGCCATGTTGGCGCTGTTCGCTTACGACCTGTTGCCCGGTGTGTTCGCTTGACCGGCCGGTCTCGGCGACGTCGCCGTCGGGCTGGCGGCGCCGTTTTATGCGCTAGCCCTTCAAGATCGGCCGGAAACAGCGACAAGCCGAAGCTTTGCCACCTGGCAATGGCTCGGCATCTTCGATTTTGCCGTCGCATTTATCCTCGGCATCGCGGCCTCGGGCGCCCTTCCCGCCATTACCGGCGCAGGCGTGACGGCGGCGGCCATGGGCGCTTTCCCCCTGGCGTTGCTGCCCGGAATTTTCGTGCCGTTGTTTTTCATAGTGCACCCGGCATCGCTGCTACAGATCGCACAACTTCGCGCCCACGTTCCCATCACCGCTTGACGGCGACGGCAGCCATGGGCAGGGTCAGGACCATGAGCAATCCTGGCCCCACGCCCATGGATATTGCACTCCGTCAAGCCAGGACCGCTGGCAGGCGCGGTGAGGTTCCCGTCGGCGCCGTAATTGTCGATTCTCTTGGCGCCGTGATCGCAAGCGCCGGCAACCGTACCGAGGAAGACGCCGACCCGACCGCGCATGCCGAAATGCTGACAATCCGGGCGGCGGCGAAGGCGCTCAGCAGCCCAAGGCTCGCCGATTGCGATCTTTACGTAACCCTGGAACCCTGCGCCATGTGCGCGGCGGCGATTTCCAACGCCCGCCTCAGGCGGCTTTATTTCGGCGCCTACGATCCCAAGTCCGGCGGCGTCGAGCACGGCGCCAAGGTGTTCGACCACGCCACCTGTCACCACAAACCGGAAATCATCGGTGGCATCCAGGAGACCGAGGCGGGGACGCTGTTGAAAGACTTTTTCAAAGCCAAGCGTTAACTGATGCGAAAAGGGAAAACCGATGTCCAAGACCAACGAAATAGCGCCATCCTATCACGCTCATATCTATTTCGATTCCGAGTCACGCGATCGCGCATGGGCCCTCAAGGAGCGGGTTGGCGATACCTTTCCGGAGGCCGAGGTTAGCCGCTTCCATGAAAAGAACGTCGGCCCGCATCCGCGATGGAGTTGCCAGGTCGGCTTTCCGTTGGCGATGTTTGCCGCGATCGTCCCTTGGTTGATGCTGAACCGTGACGGCCTGACCATTTTCTTGCATCCCGAGACCGGCGATACGCTGGCCGAACATGAACAATTTCCCCTCTGGATGGGAGAAATACTGCCGCTGAAACTGGATCAATACCGGAAATAGCATTGTGCTGCCGGGGTGAAATTGCCGCACCCCAGCGCTCCTTCCAACCCGGAGAAAAGAAACCGCGCCATGCCCTTTTTCGAAAACTTTACCCTGGATACCGTCACCGTCGCCGGCGGCGATATCCGCTTGCGCCACGGTGGCGACGGGCCTGCGCTGTTGCTGGTGCACGGCAATCCGCAGACCCATGCCATGTGGCACGCGGTGGCGCCCGCGCTGGCGGAACGGTTCACGGTGATTTGCCCAGATATCCGGGGCTATGGTGGCTCGTTCAAGCCCGGCGCCACCGCCGATCACGCGCCTTATGCAAAAAAAGAAATGGCCCAAGACATGGCCCAGGTGATGGCGCATTTCGGCCACGAAGAATTTTTCGTCGGCGGCCATGACCGGGGCGCCCGGATGGCGCACCGGATGGCCCTGGATTTTCCCGATAAAATTAAAAAGTTGGCCGTTCTCGACATCGTGCCGACCATAGAACATTTCGAGCGCACCAATATGGACTTTGCCCTGGGCTATTATCACTGGTTCTGGTTCGCCCAGCCCCACCCAAAACCGGAATCCATCATTAACGCGGCACCCGAGGTATGGTTCCGCGCCCATACGTCGCGCGAGCCCAAAGGGGGGGACTTTTTCCACCCGCAAGCCCTGACCGATTATCTGGCAGCGGTTAATAATCCGGAAATGATCCGCGGCATGTGCGAAGACTACCGGGCCGCCGCCACCATTGATCTGGACCATGATCGGATAAGCCGTGCGGCCGGCGAGAAAATCCGCTGTCCGTTGCTGGTGCTGTGGGGGGATAAGGGCAAAATCGGGGAATGGTACCCGCCGCTTGATATCTGGGGGCAATACGCCGCGGCGGAAGTTTCCGGCGGCGCCGTCAACAGCGGTCATTACCTCGCCGAAGAAGCGCCCGGTGAGGTGCTGGAAAAATTCTTTGCCTTTTTTAAATAGTGGAAACCGTTGGTTAATAGGCCCGTTTTCGCGGTTAAGCGGCCTCGTCTTTTTTGGCGTCTTCGGTTTCGGGCCCGTCTTCAGGAACGATTTCGTCCTCTTGTTGCTTGAAGCGCCCGTGCTTGGCGTAAAATTCGTCGGTCGCCGTGTGCCGGGCGACCACATGGGGCGCCCCCATCAGGAAATCCCACAGCGCCAAGATACCGCCGGTCCACATGGTGCGGACCATCGGCCACAGCTTGCGTGACGCCCGCAAGGCCATTTTATCGGCATTTTCCAGGTGATGGTAATTTTCCCGGTCTTCCAGGGCGGCGCGGGCGTAATGGGTGGCGGCCCAGTTGCAGCGGTAATGCACGGTGCCGTCGGGACGGAAGATATAGAGCATATTGGGCATCATCCCGTAGGCCCGGTGGAAATCACCTTCCAGATTATCGACCAGCACCCGGCGGTGTTCGCCGTAGCGCGGCGTAACCATTTTGGCCGCCGTCAATTTGTCGTCCATGGACTGATGCGCGCCCAGGCGCTCGCCCGGATGCGCCTCACGGGTGTAGATCATGGCGAATTCCACATCGGGGAAATCTGCCCGCAGCTCGGCCATACCGTCGATGTTCTTGGTATACATGGAGCACGTCGATGACCCGGTTTCCAGCACCAGCCACTTGCCGTGGTAATCCGACAGCTTCACCGCCGCACCGGTTTCCAGGTCGGTCAGGGTGTAATCCCTGAGCGGTTGGCCGGCGGCAGGGCCGACGAACAGGTCGAAATTATAATGGCGCACCTTAAAGCGCTTGTTGTTGTAAACGGGCTGTTCCGGTTGGTCGGACATGGCTGGCTCCCTCTATTTCACAGCCGGGATTTTACCGGCAACAGGGCCCCGCGGCAATCGGGGGGCCTTATCCATTTCAATGTAATGTCCGACTTTAATCGGGTAAAACAGCTGTTTTCTGCGGTTTATTGGCCATGGGTAGGGTTTGTATCAGCCCGGTTTTTGGTTGTTTTTCCCTGTCTTTTAGCGACAGGCGAAAAAAA
>PTLL01000024.1 GCA_002938315.1 Alphaproteobacteria bacterium MarineAlpha3_Bin2
GATGACAGTTTCAAACCGTGCAAAATGATTGAACAGGAAAATATGTCCCTGTTCCAGGAGCTCATTATTGGGGTGAACCCAGAGATTCAGCCCAAATCGTTTTTTGAAGAACTCATATGTCCTGACGCACCAGTTATAGGTGTCATCACTGATCGCGAATAGGTTTCTATCGACATTGGTCATTTCGGCATCTCACGGTCGCCCCCATGGTAATAAATTTAAGGCATAGAGAGAATATTTACGTCAAAATTTGCACTCGCGGTGGCAATAATCCGTGAAGGTGAGACCTATAGTGTGGCACAGGTATCATTGGTGGCGGCAATTTTGTTTTTCGGGAACGTTTGATATGGATATAAATATTATGGCATAACTTTTTTTGTCGTAACCAATAAACACGGAAAAGTAATACTAATGAAAAATTTTGATCTGACCCAGGTGTCGGCGTTGGTCGTTGAAAAACATCACCCCATGCGGTCCATGCTCAGAGGCATTCTCCGCGAATTGGGCTTAAAAAAGGTAGATGACGTCGCTTCCACTGAATCAGGGTTTGAGGAATTCAACAAAAAGGAACCTGACATCGTTCTCGTTGACTGGGCACTTAATTTCGACGGGATAGGGTTACTCAATAAAATTCGCACGGATACGAATAGTAGCAATCCTTTTGTCCCCGTTATCATGATTACGGCCCACAGCGAGGTGGATCGGGTAATCGAAGCCCGGGATGCCGGTATGACCGAATATTTAGCCAAACCGGAATCTGCGAAAAAGCTCTATCAGCGCATTTCGTCGATTGTAGATTCTAAGCGCCAATTTATTCGGATCGCCGAGTTTTTTGGCCCTGATCGCCGCCGCAAAATTCTTGGGCATGCAGGCGATGATCGCCGCGGAAATTCTAATGGTTCAAAAAATGCGGCCGGAGGGTAATCGCGATGAAAGCGGTTTAACGAAAGGCCCTTACCGTCTACCCCATCTATCTTAGACGTGTTGCCGTCGGCTCAATTTTCTCCAATACTATTAATAAATCACTTGAATCATTACGGGTATCGAGAGACCGGAATTCTCGTATAACGATTCACTGAATCTAAATAAATCAAGCCTATCCTCAACGGTGTTGGGTAATTGTGGATAGGAAATAGACCATGCCTACGTTCAAAGCACTTGTTTTAACGGTTCTTCTCGGCGGACTTGCCATCACCATAAATCTCCCGGCGGATAAGCCCACGTCGGAAATCCCGAAAATGGTAAATACACCCGTCGCAACACTGTGAGACTTCATCGCCCTACCTGCGGCACGGCGGACGCGATTTCCATACCCACTTACCAAGAAACATAACCCAACGGATGTCCGCTTTCGGGGGTAAAGCGGATGTTTCTGCTCTAAATGTCGGCTAGGCTTAAGTTGAACCTCCGCCTCGCAGTGGGGGGGAGACGGCAATAGTCATCCATGATCCGGAAAATTCACCTGTTTTCACCTTCTTCACTTCCCACTTAAAAGACATCTTTTGGTCATCAGCGGTGATAATTGTAACCGCAAATAAGGCATAATCGTCCGTCTGAACGACCGGTTTGATTATATGTTCCTGATGATCGAGCATGTTCCGATAGTCCGGGCTTTTGATCATCCAGGCGAAACGTTCCAGCGGGCCCGTAACGCGTTTGTTGTCGGGATGGGCGAAGGCCCAGGTTTGGGCAATACCCGTATCAGGAACCGGTACGTCGTTTTTCTGCAAGGATTGAAGTTGGATTTCGACGACACTTTCTGGCTGCCGGATGGGGTCAGGTGTTAGCAATTCCTGAGCGGTTGCAGGCACGGCCAACAGAAACAGAACAGGAAGAGTAAAACGCAGCGGTATATCCATAGCTACCAAGTTTAAGTTACGTTTTACTGGCGCTCAAGCTGGCTATGACGGCGGAGATTCTTTGTCCCTCCCGACTATCCAAGACGTTTTGCTGTCTGTACCGTTGTTTCCAGGTGATTGAGAAATGCCGACCGGTCGGATTTTCTGAAGGGTCTTGGGCCGCCGGTGATCTCGCCGCTTTCGCGTAAACCCTGCATCAATTCGCGGTTGGCCAACGCCATGCCGATGCCGTTGTCCGTAAACGGCTCTCCATTAGGTTTGATGGCCAGCGCGCCCCGTTCCAGACATCGCGCCGCCAGCGGGATGTCGTTGGTGATGCAGATGTCAGTTTTTTGAATGTGGTCCGCGATCCAATCGTCGGCGGCGTCCGGTCCTTGATCGACGATGACCAGTTCGACCAGGGCGCTTTGGCTGGGGCGAATGCCGCCATCGCTGACCATATAGGTTTTAAGATCATGACGCGTGGCGACGCGCACGACCTCGTCATTGACCGGACAGGCATCCGCATCGACATATATTTCTACCATGCAGGCGCTAACGCCAAATGCCCCGGGCATCGAAGACGGTTTTGCCCGTAAGGCGATCTTGATGGACCTCTTTGAAGGCCTTGTGATCAACCAGCAGGACGACGATGTCGGCATTGTTGAGGGCGTCGTCGAGGCTGGTCAGGGTGACACCATCGAGGCCGTCCAATTCAGGCGGCAGGGTGTTGATATGGGGTTCGACCGCAACAACCGCGTGGCCGCCCTGGCTTAAATCCTGGATCACGGTGATGGCGGGGCTTTGGCGCAGATCATCGATGTCGGCCTTATAGGAAAGCCCCAGGCAGGCGATCACCGGGGATGCCGTTGCCGCGGCAGCCGCCAGAATTTGCCCGGACAGGTGATGGGGCTTGGCGTCGTTGACCTTGCGTGCGGCCCGGATCAAACCGCTGTCGTCAGGGGCCGAGTCAACAATGAACCATGGATCAACGGCGATGCAATGGCCGCCGACTCCGGGGCCGGGTTGCAGGATGTTGACGCGCGGGTGGTGGTTGGCAAGCCGGACGGCCTCCCACGGATCAATGCCGAGCCGGTCTGAAATGATGGAAAGCTCATTGGCGAAGGCGATATTGACGTCCCGGTAGGCATTTTCCGCCAATTTCACCAGTTCCGCCGTCGCCGCCGTCGTTAGCAAACATTGTCCCTCGACGGCGATGGCATATAACGCCGCCGTGCGTGCTCCGCAAGCCGGCGTGAGTCCGCCGATGACCCGATCGTTTTTGGTCAACTCGGCGATGACCTGGCCCGGCAACACCCGTTCCGGGCTATGGGCGATGTGGATATCGGGGGCGTCATTGTCATGGGGAAAAGTCAATTCCGGGCACAATGCCGCCAACCGAACCGATACGGCCTTGGTGGTGCCGACGGGCACTGTTGACTCGACAATGATTAAATCACCCGCTTTCAACACCGGGGCCAGGCTTTCGGTCGCCGCCATCAGGTACCCGAGATCGGGTTTGTGGTCTTCATCGGTAAAGGGCGTCGGCACGGCGATGATAAAGGCGTCTGCAACTTCGGGCACGGTAGCGGCGCGGAGCGATCCTTTAGAGACCGCATCCTGGACGATCTTGTCCAGGTCCGGCTCGACGATATGAACTTCACCACGGTTGATCATATCGACGACATCGACGTTGGTATCGACGCCGACAACATCGAGGCCCTGGTTGGCGAAGATCGCCGCTGTCGGCAGTCCGACATAACCGAGCCCGATTACCGTAAGGGTATCGAAGCCGTGTTCAGCCATGGGACAACACCTCGGCAATACGCTGTGCGGCTTCACCGTCGCCGTAGGGATTGTGGGCGCGGCTCATGGCGTCATAGGCCCCGGCGTCGTCCAGCAGACGGTTGCTCTCGGTGACAATGGCGGCCGCATTGGCGCCGACCAATTTGACCGTGCCGGCATCGACGGCTTCGGGGCGTTCGGTAACGTCGCGCATGACCAGGACCGGCTTGCCCAGCGAGGGCGCCTCTTCCTGGATGCCGCCTGAATCGGTGAGAATGAAATGGGCCCGGCCCATCAGGTAAACAAACGGCAAATAATCTAGGGGTTCCATCAGGTGGATGTTGGCATGACCGCCTATGGTCCGATACACCGGCTCCTTTACATTGGGGTTGAGATGAACGGGGTAGACGATTTCAACATCGCCGCGTTCGGCCAGGGTGCCAAGGGCTGTGCAGATGGCTTCAAACCCGGCGCCGAAGTTTTCCCGCCGATGGCCGGTGACCAAGATCATCTTGCGATCCGTATCCAGGGCCTTGAACAAATCCGCTTGTTCGTGGGCCAAGCATTTGTCGTTCTCGAGCCTGCTCATTACCGACAACAGGGCGTCGATCACGGTGTTGCCGGTAACGGTGATGCGGCCTTCGGGTACGCCCTCGGCGATTAAATTGGCGCGGGCGGATTCGGTGGGCGCGAACAGCATATCGGCGATGGCGTCGGTCAGCTTGCGGTTCATTTCTTCCGGGTAGGGGGCATAGACATCGCCAGTGCGTAAGCCTGCTTCGACATGGCCGACGGGAATTTTTTGATAATATGCGGCCAACGAGGCTGCGAATGTGGTCGTGGTGTCGCCATGGACCAAGACCCGGTCGGGTTTGAAATCGTCGAGCACGCCGATCATGCCGGTGAGGACGGTTTGCGTTATGTGGGCCAGATCCTGGCCGTCGCGCATGATGTCCAGATCGTAATCCGGTGATATCGCGAACAGGTCCAGCACCTGGTCCAACATGGCGCGGTGTTGGGCGGTGACGCAGACACCGCTTTCCATATCCGGGGTCTCAGCCAACGCCTGGATGACGGGAGCCATCTTGATGGCCTCCGGTCGGGTTCCGAAAACACTCAATACTCGCATAGCGATTTGTAATTCCAATTACTTTTACAGGTGATTGGATATAGGGCGCGGCCCTATTTCGCAAGAACGGCTTTGTCTTGGCGGGGTAATGTTTACAGTAGTCGCCATGGGTCCTTCAGGAGTTTTAAGATTTCTAATTTCCACTGCCGGAGTCGTTATGGCGCTGGCTGTTTCGATTGGACCCGCGCTCGCTGAATTGGCGCCGCACCGGGCCATTTATTCTTTGTCCCTGGGTGAGACCCAGGAACCGGGCCAATTTCTCGGCGTCGACGGTGCGGTGCGGACGACGCTGGAAAAGACATGTGACGCCTGGATCACGGCGGAGCAGGTCAATATGACCGTGACCACCCAGAACGGCGACAACCTAAAACAGAAACTCGCTTATACCAGTTGGGAATCCCTGGATGGCAAGCGGTACCGTTTTGTGGCGCGCTCCATCACCAATGGGGATGATAAAAAATATAAGGGTGTTGCCCGTTCTGATTCGAAAAAAGCCGGCGAGGCGGTTTATTCGCAGCCGAAAAAAATCACGATGAAACTGCCGCCGGGAACCCGGTTCTATTGGGGGTTGACGTCGTGGCTGATAAAACAGGCACGGGCAGGGGAGACTAGGGCCGAAGCGGTGGTGTTCGATGGCACCGACGAGGAAGGCCCGCAACGGGCGATTGCCTTTATCATCCCGTTGGCGAAAAAAGCGGCCAAAAATACACTGGGGCCGCTGCTTGATCGTCCTGGTTGGACCATGCGCATCGCCTTTTACCCCCTCGACAGCCGTGCCGCCGCGCCGGATTACGAAGTTCAGGCGGTGGTTCTGGACAACGGCGTGACGCCGAAACTGAAACTTGTTTTTACGTCTTTCACCGCGATCCAAACCCTGGAAAAAATCGAAGCCCTGACCTCGCCTAAGTGCTGAGAGTGATCTAATTCGCGGGCAAGTCCCAGAAGGGCCGGGCCGCTTCGATCATGGCTTGTTCACGGGTAATGCCGATATCAGTCAGCTGGCTGTTCGACATCGTTGTCAACTGGCGGCGTTGCCGAAGGACACCCAGCACTTGAACAGCGACGGAAAACCAGCGCATCGGATGAGGCATCCTGATAGAGACGCTCCGCACGGGGTAGTTGGAAATGGAATTAATCTGGGATTGCATATCGGCCTCCTATGGCTTTCGAAAACGGGGTCGCATTGATTTCGCGCCTAGGAATAGACAGTTCTATTGCATAAGAGAAACGAATGTTTATTATGGTTTGGATAATGATTCATTATTAATGGAATATGTCCAAGAACCGAACATGGCCCGCAACATTGACCCAGCCCTTCTCCGCTCTTTCATGGCCGTCGCCGAGACCGGCGGCATGACCAGCGCCGGGCAAATGCTGAACTTGACCCAGGCGGCGATTAGCCAACAGGTGAAGCGGCTCGAAGATTTATTCCAAGTGCAGTTGTTTGAGCGTGATAAGCGCACCGTCCATCTGACAACAGATGGCGAGCGACTGTTACCGTTGGCGCAACGAATGTTGGAAACCAACGATCAGGTCTGGGGGGCGATGACGTCACCGGACTTCGAAGGTGAGGTCCATATCGGGGTTCCCCATGACGTCATCAAAGCCTTCATGCCGCCGATATTGAAAGGTTTCAACCGGATTTGGCCAAGGATCAACGTCGTTATCATGCCCCTGGCAACCCAATCACTTCTCGCCGCCCTGGCGGCGGGCGAGATAGACCTGACCCTGACCACGGAACGCCATGTTGGCGATGGCGGCGAGTTGCTGATGGCGGATTCCCTTGTCTGGGTTGGGGCCACCGATTGCCGATCCCACAATAGCGATCCGCTGCCGATTGCCTTCGGTGACAAAAAATGCATTTTCCGCGCCTCCGCGATGAAGGCCCTGGCCGATGCGGGGCGTGAATGGCGCTCGGTCTCAGAAGCAGGCAGCATGCTGTCCATCTACGCCGCCCTGGAAGCGGACCTTGCCGTTGGGCCATTACTGTTCTCAACGATCCCGGATGGTTTGGCGGTTCTGCCGCCGGATGCGGGGCTGCCCGCTCTACCGGATTTCGGTATTAACATGTATCTGCCGAAAAACGGTGGCTCAGAAATCGGCCGGGAACTGGCTAGTCACATCCGCGAACAATTCCATACCCGGCTTCATCGGGTGGCCTAGGTTCAATTGACGGTCATTCAAGTGTGTATATCAATATCGCCGATCAGCCGATATGTTTTCGGCTATGTTGTCACAACCCCCTGTAAGGGTTAGAGTTTCTAGCGTTATTCGTTTGCAGTGGGTTGTCAGTTAATGAGCAATGGGTCGATGAAACGTGTTTGGAAGAATTCGCCGGTCAGCTTCGCCGTCTTTGTTCTGGCCCTGACCGTTTTTGCCGCGTCGCCGAAACCCGCGACGGCTGAAACCGGATTCATTGGCATGCAGGTTCAGGGCATGTCCCTGAAAATCGCCAAATCCCTTAGCCTGAAATCGGCGGATGGGGTTCTGGTTCGGGATGTTGTTCTGGGCGGCGCTTCTGATAAGGCCGGCTTTAAACGCGGCGACTTGATCCTTAAATTTGCCGGCAAAAGAATAAAAGACTCCAACACCATGGTGAAGGCGGCCGGGGCCACCAAACCCGGGCAGACGATCAAGGTCGCCATCCTGCGCCATGGAAAACCGATGACCCTGTCACTGACGTTGGGTAAATGGACGGCGCCCCGGCAGATTAAGAAAAGCGCCGTCGCCAGCCTTCCCGCCTCAGGGTTGACGATGGCATCGCTGACCCAGAAACTTCGCAAAGGCTTCGGCCTGCGGTGGGGGTCCATCGGCATCGTTGTGACCCTGGTTGACCCCGACCGGACCGACATCGGCCTCCGGCGCGGGGACCTGATCGTTCAGGTTAATCAAAAAGACGTCTGGCTGCCTGATCAGTTGATTGCCGAATACAAGGCGGCGAAAAAGGCCGGGCGCAAGGAACTGCTGCTGTTGGTCGAGCGGGTGAACGGTTACCGGTTCATGCCGTTTCCGGTCCGCTGACGCTTGTTAGTCGAGGTATCAGCTTCCGCGGGCCTTGGAAATTATGGCTCGCAACGCTTGCAGATCAATGGCGCCGCGAATGATTTCGTCGCCGATGATGAAAGCGGGGGTGCCATTGATGTCGAACGCCTTGGCCAGTTCGAAGTTTTTGGCGATCAGGTCATCTATTTTTGGATCCTTCATGGCCGTCTTCAATGCCATGGCGTCGTAGCCGGCCTTGGTGGCGAAATCCAGGACCCGGCCTTCAGGCAAGCCCCCCTTGGACCCCATTAAGGCTTTGTGAAGGGCCATGTATTTGGTCTTGTCTAGGCTCCACGCCGCCAATGCCGCCTTCGAGGCGGTCACCGATTCGGGGCCCAGGATCGGAAATTCCTTGAACACATAGCGGATATTCTTGTCGGTGTTGAGAACCTTTATGATGTCCGGAAAAACCCGTTTGCAGTAGCCGCACCGGTAATCGAAGAATTCGACAATGGTGACGTCACCTTTGACATTGGCGCCGACCGGGGTGTCCGGATCGTTTAACAATTCATTTTTGAATTTAACCAGATTTGCCTTTGCCCGTTCTTCACTTTCGCGTTGTTCGCGTTGGCGCATGCTTTGAATGGCTTCGATGATGATTTCGGGATTTTTCATCAACAAGTCCCGCACGACGCCCTCGATGGATTTTCTTTCCGCCGGCGACATAGCCGATGACGTGGAGGGCGAGGTGGCCTTGGGCTGCGCAAAAGCCGGAACGGCGCCAAAAGCCAACAACAGCCCGGCGATCAGAAGGGGAACGATGGTCCGGCGGTTGGGAAATTGGGTCATTGGATTTTCAAACCAGTCGTTTTAATTGGGGCTAGAAAAGTGGCCGTATGATGCGTTTTTTAAAGCCGCTTGTACAGGAATCCTTGGGCGCGGAGCCTTCACTCTATCGTGACAGGCGGAGCCCGGAAATATAGGCCGCCGTCGGTTTTCTGGCCGGTGCGGCGGCGATGCCGATGAAGGTGATTTAGGCCTAGCCGGCGTCATCGCCGGGCCAGGCGCGGCGGTAGATGTCGGAAAGATCGACGGTTTCAAACCACCATGAACCGGTATTTTCGCTCCCCCTCGGGGCGTATATTACGCCGCCGCCTGCCGCTTGCCGGTCGTTTTCGGTATCGTAATGGCGCCCCGTTGCAACGCCGACAAGCCCCAAACGATGACGATGGCTCGATCATGTGGAGGTAGCCCGGCGCGGCCCTTGTCCAAAATGCCCGACCGGGGTTGGGGCTCCGGATGGCCACCCAAAAAGCCGATTGCCAACCGGACCGGATGGACCCCCTTATCTTGGGGAGCCATATTCCAGGCCCAACTCAAATAAGGAGTAGCCAGCAACGATGCCCCGGTCGGTTTAACGGCGATGAAACTTTGCTCTCCGTTGACCACTTTCTGAGCCGGCATCCCGTCCCGGGTCACGACGCTCAACTGACCTTCGGAAATTTTCCCTTCACTCACCCAATCGAGCGGCAGGGCATTGGGCTCAAACGCTGGGACCGGCCCCAACACATCCATGGTTCCTGACGGGGCGGTGGGAACAAGAGGCTGTGCACATCCAACAGTCAACGCCAACAGGGGTATGATGCAAGCCTGGAAAAATATTCCGGGTCCTGAAAAACGAAGGAACATGGCCCGTCCCCTATTTTTTCTTGTGCCGCGCGGCGGTAAGAATGTCCTGGGCATGAAGCCATTCGCGCGACCCTTTGGGAAATAACCGCTCGGCAAGGCCGCCGTGATACCTAGCGATGGATTTTTTCCCCAGCAGCAGCGCTTCTTCAGCCAAAGCCAGGGAACTATGGCCTTTATCGCCCTGGCGTCCGTAAGCAATGGCTAATTGGCGCCAGGTAAAGGGCGATTCCGGGTCTTCGATGGTGGCGGCGCGCAGGTTGACGATGGCGTCGTTGAGCAAGGCCGGATCATTCAATTCCAACTGGACACGGCCAAGGTCGCGCCGGATCAACGCATTGCCGGGTAACAGGGAAACTGCGGTTTGATAGGGTTTAATGGCGCCCTTGGCATCGCCGCTTTCGAAGGTCATTTGACCCTTCATTTCCCAAAAGTAAGGGTCACGGGGGAATTCGGCGATCAACTCGTCCATCAACGCTATCGCCTTGTTGAAATCCGATTTGCGGAAATAACCAATGGCCCTTGCATATCGGGCCGCCTGGCTTTTGTCCTTTTGAATATATATCCTGAGGGTATGTCCCAAGGGCATGAAGTAGCCGATGATCTTCGCCCGCGCCCGTTGGAAGAGGTTCTCCAATTTTTGAGGAACGGGATTGTCCGAGTGGGGGGATTTGGCGACGTGGTTGGCAATAGTCGCCACCCGGTTGCGGGTCAGGGGGTGAGTTCGGACATAAGGATCTTGTCGTGCGGTCACCAACAATTCCTGTTCACCCAATTTTTTCATGAAATCAAGCAGCCCCTTGGCGGACTGTGATGTGTCATCTAGGAATCTCAAAGCGGCATGATCCGCGGCTGATTCCTGTGTCCGTGAATATTTAAGAAAATTCGAAGCCGATATTCCCTGTCCGACGGCGATAATCATGGTGCCCACATCCCCTCGCCCGGCAACGATGGCCGTAACCCCCAGAAGCATGGACATGATCGTCGTCGCTGAGCTTTTATTTAGGGCATCATGGAGGCGGGCCAAGTGACCGCCGGAGATATGACCGGTTTCATGGGCAATAACGCCAATGATCTGTCCGGCGCTGGCTGACTGTGTGATCAGGCCGGTGTTGATAAAAAGCCTTTGCCCGCCGGCAACGAAGGCGTTAAGGGAATCATCCAGGACCAAGTGAATTTTGACCGCCTTTTCGTTAAGTTTAGCTGCGCGTAGAACTGGCGCTGCGAATTGGCGGATGGTATTTTCAATTTCGGCGTCGCGGATCAGGGATGTTTTTTGGGCATGGGCTGGCTCCGCACTGGCCACCAGGACGACGGATATCAAAACAACCGTGGTAATTTCAAAAATGTATTTCAACAAGGCTTTTAACTTCCGCAATGGGCGGTTCGGACCGGTACAGTCCGGTGCTTGGGGAAAACGTAGTCTTGGGCGGCGTTGGCGTCAAATTTCGCTGCTGGTTTTGATGCTGGTGTTGGGCGCGTGCTCCTCAAACCCGTTGGCTGGGCTTAACCCTTTTGATGGGCTAAGCCCTTTTGGGGAAAGCGAAGAAGAAGCCAACCGCGGGACCATCGGCTTCATCCAGGGGTTTTTAGGCGGCGTTGTGGTGGATGAGCCGCGGGCGGCGTTGATCGGTCGCGATATACTGTCTTCGGGCGGCAGCGCTGCAGACGTGGCGGTGGCTGTCTCCTTTGCTCTTTCCGTTACAAAGCCGTCTTCGGCCAGTCTCGGGGGTGGCGGCATTTGCGTAGTTCACGATGTGGAGAATAACGTCACTGAAACCCTGGATTTTTTGCCCCGAGAGCCATCGAGCATATCACCGTCGGCGATTCAACCGGTAGCCGTTCCCGGAACCATCCGAGGGCTTGCCGTGTTGCACGCTAAATATGGGAAACTGTCGTGGGCGCAATTGGTGACGCCGACCGAAACCCTGGCTCGTTTCGGCAATCGGATATCGCGCTCTTTTGCCTTTGACTTACTGAGAATACCCCCGGCTGCAATGGCGGATCCTGAATTCCGTAAGGTGTTTGGCCGGGGAAAGGGCGGCGGAATTGTCCGGGAAGGGGACTTCCACAAGCAGTTGGATTTGTCTGCGGTCTTGGGAAGATTAAGGGCGCGCGGCGCTGGTGATTTTTACACCGGTCTCATGGGACGCCAGTTTGTCGCCGCCGTGGCTAGAGCCGGAGGCGCCCTCGACATCAAGGATTTGCGGTCTTACAAGCCCGTTTGGCGGTCGACTTTGAAGGTTCCCTACTTCAGGAACGTCACCTTCCACTTTCCAATGATGCCTGGGCCGTCCGGTGTATTGGCAGGGCAAATAATGGGGATGTTAATTGAAGATAATAAATGGGATGGTTACTCACTGGCGGAACGCAGTCATCTGTTGGCCGAAATTTCGGGGCGAGCTTATTCCGCCCGTGGTCGCTGGCTTAGGAGTAACGGTTCCACCGCCGCACCCGAAAGCCTTGTTTCCGAGGATGCCACCGAACGTCTGATCGAGGGCTTGCAAAATGATCGCCACACCCCGATGCCAAATGCCCGGCCCGGCCCGGCCCAGACTCTTGGCAATAACGTCGGCACGAGTTTCGTTGCCGTTGATCGCGAGGGCTCGGCGGTTGCTTGCGCCCTCACCCTCAATAATCCATTTGGCGTTGGCCGCATTGCTCGGGGTATGGGCATCATTCTCGCAGGCTTACCGGCGCCCCTTGGGCGGGGTCTCGATTCCCTTGGCCTGATGTTAGGAATCAATAATTTACACAATATCTTTTACTATGGCGCCGCCGGCACCGGCAGCACCGCCGTTCCAGGCGTCCTGGCCGGTGTCGCCATAAGCATGGCTTTGCCTGCATCCGGGGAAAGTCTGGAAACGGCGCTTGAGGCAAAGCGTGTTTTTAACAGTGGTGATCCCGACGTGACCTATTTTGAACAAGGCCTTGCCGGTGGCGTATTCTCGAAGCTTGAGAAAATGGGCCATCGCTTGAAACCGACCTCGGGGATGGGCTTGGTGAATGCGATTTATTGCTCCACCGGGGTTCCCAATAGGGAAGGAATGTCGTGTACCATCCGGACGGATCCCAGAGGCTTCGGTCTTGCCTCTGGGGCTGAATAGGCACGGACGGTCAAATGGTTCTTAAGGTTGCCAAACGCGGGGCCATCCCGCCGTTCATCGTCATGGATGTCATGCGCGCCGCCAATGAGCGCGAAGCTCAAGGCGAAGAAGTGCTGCATCTGGAAGTCGGCCAACCGGGCACCAGCGCGCCAAAGCCGGTTCTCGAGGCCGCCAAGGAGGCTTTGACGGACGACCTTCTCGGCTATACCGATGCCCTCGGCATAAGGAATTTAAGGCACAGGATTGCGCAACATTATCAAGAGTTCTATGGCGTTCGCGTCGAGGCGGACCGGATTGTCGTCACCACCGGTTCTTCAGGCGGGTTCGTGTTGGCGTTCCTATCGGCCTTTGAGGCCGGCGACCGGGTTGCCTTGGCTAGTCCCGGCTATCCCGCCTACCGGAATATTCTGAGCGCTGTTGGGATTCAAGTGATGGATATTGAAACAGGGCCTGATACAAATTTCCAACCGACACCCGATTTGCTTGACCAAGCCCTTCACGGCTCACCCGAGCCTCTGGACGGTCTGATCATTGCCAGCCCATCAAATCCGACGGGAACCATGATTCATACTGCCGATTTTAAAGCCCTTATCGGCTATTGCCAGGACAAAGGCATCCGCCTCATTTCAGATGAAATATACCACGGCATTACCTATGGAAGGTCGGCCGAAACGGTGCTTGCGCATATGAACGACGCGATCATTATCAACAGTTTCTCAAAATATTTTTCTATGACCGGCTGGCGTCTCGGCTGGATGGTGGTGCCGGAAGATTTGATACGCTCCATCGAATGCCTAGCCCAGAATCTTTTTATTTCACCACCTACTTTATCCCAGCGCGCGAGTATCAAGGTATTCGATTGCCGGAAGGAATTGGATGGTTATGTTGCCCGTTACGCCGAAAACCGCAGTTTGCTTCTGGAGCAACTACCCAATGCGGGATTCGATAAGTTGGCATCAGCCGATGGAGCCTTTTACATCTATGCCGATATCGCGAACTTGACCAACGATAGCCAGGAATTCTGCAACAGGATGTTGGCAGAAACCGGGGTCGCGGCAACCCCCGGTGTCGACTTCGATCCCGGGCGCGGTCATCGCTACATGCGTTTTTCCTTTGCCGGAGAGCTCGCGGTCATGGCCGAGGCTGTAGATCGACTCGGACGTTGGCGACGATAAGGCCAAGGGGCTAGCCTTGGGACAATAAGGCCAGGGCCCAGAGACCGACTAAGACAAGCTCCACCAACCCTTGCGTGCTGGCTCATCCGAACCCTTGCTGTCGGTTTCTTTGTCGACGCTGACGGCAACGGTTTTTTCGATCTCGGAGGCTGCGGCCGCAGGCTTTTGATCAACCGGGACTTCAATCGGAATCTCAACCTTGGGCTTGGCGGCGTGCCGGGGTTTTTTCGTCGTTTTTGTAACAGGCTTTTCCGCCTCGGCCTCCTTTGCCGGTGGCAAAGGCGTCTCTTCCGGTTTGGCTTCCACGGCATCGGTTTTCTTAGGTCTGCGGGCGCGGGGTTTCCTTGCCGGTATGGCGGTTTCTTTCTTGTCCTGGCTTTCGCTATCCGCAGCGGCTTCCTTTTGCTTAGTGGCCGGGGCCTTTTTGTTATCATTTCCCGCTTGCTCCGGAGCCGCTTCTACGTTGTCTGGCGTTTCCGTTGATACCGGCGCGGTCGATTGTTCACCAACGGCATCCATGGGCGCCTCCGCTGCAGGCTTGCGGCCCCGGCGGCGGCCACCCCGGCGGCCACGGCGGCGCTTGGCGCGCTCTGGTGGTTTTTCACCATCCCCTTCTGAGGGCGTTTCCGTTGGTGCTGCCGCCGGTGCATTGGCGGCTTCTTCGTTCACGGTTTCCAGGGTCTCCGGGGTCTTCTCGGCGTTTTCACCACCGCCCCGCCGCCGCCGCCGTTTGCCGCCCTCTTCGCGCGCCACTTGCTTTTGTTCCGTGCGATTGGGAGCATCCTGGCCCTTGGCGTCGTCCTGGCCCCGTTCAATGCGGAAGTTGGGGGGGATTAAAGTGTCGTCGTTTTCCAGTGTTACTTTTAACTGATACTTTGCCTCGATTTCACTCAAGGTATTGCGGTGATTGTTGATGACGTAAAGGGCAACAGTTGTCGGAACAAAGACGGTGATCTCCGTCGATCTTTTCTGCATGCCTTCGTCCTCAATGGCACGCAACAAGTGAACCGTGGCGGAATCTGTTGATCGGCGAATGCCCGTGCCCTCACAGTATGGACAGGGGTCGGAGCTGGTTTCGATCAAACTTGGCCGCATTCTTTGCCGTGAAAGTTCCATCAAACCAAAGGGACTGATGCGACCGATCTGAATTCGGGCACGGTCAGAGCGCATGACATCTTTGAGACGGCGTTCCACCTTAATCTTATTGCGGTTTTCATCCATGTCGATGTAGTCGATAACGATCAAACCGGCCAAGTCACGAAGCTTGAGTTGACGGGCGATTTCGTCAGATGCCTCGAGGTTGGTTTTCACCGCCGTTTCCTCGATGTTTCGCCCCCGTGTCGCGCGTCCCGAATTTACATCAATAGAAACAAGGGCTTCGGTCGGGTTAATGACGATATAGCCGCCCGACTTTAGCTGCACATCAGGGGAATGCATGGCATCTAGCTGCTCTTCCACTTGGAAGTGTTGAAACAGTTGTTTGTCGGTTTCCTTGAAGGGCTGAACCCGCTTGGTATGGCTGGGAATCAAAAGTTTCATGAAGTCCTTGGCGGTGCGGTAACTGGCATCGCCGGAGATGATGATTTCATCAATGTCCTTGTCGTAGAGGTCCCGGATTGAGCGCTTGATCAAGTTGCCTTCCTCATGAACCAGGCAAGGGGCCATGGATTCCAAGGTCACTTCACGCACCAGTTCCCAAACTCTCATAAGGTATTCGTAATCGCGTTTAATTTCGGCTTTCGAACGTTTCTGTCCTGCGGTTCGTACAATCACCGCCATAACGCCGGGAATGTCGAGGCCGTTAAGGATTGTCTTGAGTCGCTTGCGGTCAGAACTATTTGAAATTTTGCGTGAAATGCCGCCGCCTCTGGCGGTGTTAGGCATTAAGACGCAATACCGCCCCGCCAGCGACAAATAGGTCGTCAAGGCGGCGCCTTTGGTGCCCCGTTCTTCCCTCACCACTTGGACAAGAAGGATTTGGCGGCGCTTGATGACTTCCTGGATTTTGTATCGGCGCTTGAGTACAGGAGGGCGCCGGGCCTGAACATCCTCGGTGTCGTCGCCGCCCAGGGTTTCGACGGCTGGGGATTCATCGGATGGAGGTTCTTCTTCGGCCGCACCGGATAAATTTTCGGCTTCGGTTTCCGCAACCTTTTGTTCAGCGACCAGTGCTTCGCGGTCGGCGACCGGAATCTGGTAATAATCGGGATGTATTTCGCTAAAAGCTAAGAATCCATGGCGGTTTCCGCCGTAATCGACAAACGCAGCCTGCAGGGACGGTTCGACCCTGGTTACTTTTGCCAGATAGATATTGCCTCTTAGCTGTCTCCGGGATTCGACCTCAACGTCGAAATCTTCCAGATATTGTCCGCTGACGATCGCGACCCGAGTTTCCTCCGGGTGGGAAGCGTCGATGAGCATTCTTTTGGGTGCCATTATTTATAAAACTCCGATGCACGCCTTGTTCGGCCGAGTTCTCCAAAAATCTAGAGTTACCGGGACAAAGGGTGCGTGTTCGAGAAAGGCCGGCGGCGCATGCGAACGGAACCACCACCGCTATGGGCGGGTGGGTTGGATAATCCGTTCGCGCTGCTCTATCCGGCATGAAAAAAGTCCATATTCTATGAGGGAAACCCTCACTTGGTGTCTATATACGCCTGGAAACAGCGGATTACCAGAAATTAGGTTTGGTATTTCGGTGTTCGTGGGCATCAAAACCATGTGATGGAACCGTCCTTTAGGGGGCCAAAATGGAAAAAAACCAGATTGGATGACCCAGGAAGATCACGATGTTAACATAAAGGTAGGTTTTTGGTTCGATAATCACCTTGTTTATCACCGTATTTTTAGGTGGCAAGGGAAATACAAATCGGGTTGCAGTTTATCCGCCCCTGTTATAGTCATATATTTAGGGGTCAAAGTACTAGTGTTACACCAAATGTTGAATGCTGTTAGAGACTTCTGCCGAATTCCGGCCTTCCTGATATTGGCGCTCGGGCTAAGTCTTCCCGTAACGGCCCAGGCTGCGAAAACGGTCGTCACCGATGTCCGCGTGGGAGTTCAAGGCGACGCCACGCGCATTGTTTTCGAGGTTACCAGGCAGGTCGGCTTCAACGTCTTTACGCTTAAGAATCCATATCGGGTGGTTGTTGATTTGCCGGAGGTGGGTTGGCGGCTTCCGCCAAGGCCTTTGCCGAGTGCCACGGGCGTTTTCCAGAAACTTCGCTATGGTCTATATAAACCGGGAAATTCCCGGGTCGTTTTGGATATCAGAACCCCGGCGGCGATCAGCAAGGCGTTTATCCTGAATCCCGGCGGCGCTCAGGGGTACCGTTTGGTCCTGGACTTGACGCCGACCACACATCAGGCTTTTTTGCGCGATGCTGGCAAGACCCCACTCCATGTTGCCGAGGTTCATCAGGCATCAAATTCGTCACCAAAACCTGGATCAGGTCCTCCTGCACAACAAGCTACCAGCTCCGCCCCTTCAGCCCTGGCGCCGCCAGCAGGCATGACGTCGCCGTCACCGGAAACGGCGAAAACCCAGAAAATGGTTTTGGTTAAAGGTACGGGCCCCGAACAGGCATCGCCCTTCCGTTTGGCCCCGCGTAAGCCTGAACCGAAACACCGCGGCAAAAAACATGTCGTGATTATCGACCCCGGACACGGTGGCGTTGACCCCGGCACCGTTGGTATTTCCGGAATTTATGAGAAACACATCACCTTGTCCATGGCCCGTGAACTCAAGCGCCAGCTTCAACAAACGGGGCGTTTCAAGGTCCTACTGACCCATGACCGGGACATTTTTGTCCGGCTGCGTGATCGGGTTCGGATGGCGCGGGACGCCAAGGCCGAACTGTTTATTTCCGTCCACGCCGATACGGTCAGGAACAAATCCATCAAGGGTCCGGCGGTGTACACCCTTTCGGAAAAATCCTCCGATCGGGAAGCTCAGGAACTGGCGGAAAAAGAAAACAAGGCGGACCTGATCGCCGGCGTCGACCTGACCCACGAAACACCGGAAGTGACTAATATCTTGATCGATTTGGCGCAACGGGAATCCATGAACCAGTCGGCGCGTTTCGCGACGATGATGATCAAGCAACTGAAACGTAAGACCAAGGTTCTCCGCAATACCCACCGATTCGCCGGCTTTGCGGTGCTGAAGGCGCCGGACATCCCCTCCGTGTTGTTGGAAATGGGTTTCCTGTCCAATCCCCAAGACGAACGGGCGCTGCGGTCGAGCCGCTATCGCGCTCAGCTGGCGTCGGCTGTGACCAAGGCGGTCGGCGATTATTTCGTCCGCATCGAGGAAGCGACTCGTAAATAAGCGGTCATATCCTCGCCATATTTTCCTCCTTTAGTGTGTCCCTGTGTGCCGCCGACATGTGGTAAAATTGTCTGGTTCTGAGTTGGGTGTACGATGTTCCGAGCGCTTTTAACGATTTTTGGAATTTTATTGGTCGTTGCCATTGCCGGTGCCGGCGGTGTTTTGTTCATCTTCCACAATTACGGCCGCGGCCTTCCCGAATACCGTCAACTCGCCGATTATGAACCGCCGGTCATGACCCGGGTGTACGGGGGTGATGGGCGTCTGTTGGCTGAATACGCGACCGAAAAGAGGATTTTCGTGCCGATCAAGGCGACGCCGAAGCGCGTGATCCAATCGTTTCTCGTCGCCGAGGACAAGAATTTCTACATCCACCCCGGCGTTGATGTTCTCAGTGTTATTCGTGCGGCGCTCACCAATGTCCGGAACATCGGAAGCTCAAACCGTCCGGTCGGCGCCTCGACCATCACCCAGCAGGTGGCCAAGAACTTCCTGCTGACCAACGAAGTATCGTGGAAACGAAAGATCAAGGAAGCGATTTTGGCGTTTCGGATCGAACGCGCGCTCAGCAAGGACAGGATTCTGGAACTTTACCTGAATGAGATCTATTTGGGGTTCGGATCGTACGGCGTGGCGGCGGCGGCGCTTAACTATTTTGATAAATCCATGGACGAATTGACCATCGACGAAGCGGCATTCCTGGCTGCCCTGCCGAAGGCGCCCAATAACTATCATCCGGTGAAAAAGCCGAAGGCGGCCAAGGCGCGTCGCGACTGGGTCATCGGCCGGTTACTGGTGGGCGGCCTTATTACCCCGGCAGAAGCCGAACTGGCGGCGGCGAGGCCTTTGCAGGTGCGGCAGCGCTCGGCCACTGAATACATTAGGGCTGACTATTTCGCCGAGGAAGTGCGCCGCCAGCTGGACAACCGCTACGGTGAGGAAAAACTGTACAAGGGGGGGCTGTCGGTGCGCACGACCCTGGATCCCAGATTGCAGGCGATCGCCGATACGGTGCTGCGCGAAGGGCTTGAAACCTATGACCGCCGGCACGGTTGGCGCGGGCCGGTGGCCCGGCTACCCGAGGGGACTCGCCTTGATGTCAAGATCGAATGGCGGCGCGCGTTGGCAAAGATTCCGCCGGTTAAGGGGGTTGGCTCCCACCTGTTGGCCGTCGTTATTGGGCTTCGACCGGATGATGCCCTGATCGGCTTCGGTGATGGCGCCAGTGGGCGTATCCCTTTGGCGGAAATGAAATGGGCGCGGCCCTGGATGGAAAATCAAAAACGCGGCCCCAAGGTGACAAGCCCGGCAAATGTTCTGGTCCCCGGCGATGTCATTGTTGTCGATCCGGTCACCGCCAATGCCAAGGGCGTCGCCTATCCTGCGGGGTCCTACGGTCTTAGGCAATTACCCGACGTCGATGGTTCCATCGTCGCCTTGGATCCGCACACGGGCCGTATTTTGGCCATGTCTGGTGGCTATTCCTATGAACGAAGCCAGTTCAACCGTGTCACCCAGGCGATGCGGCAACCGGGGTCAGCATTCAAGCCGTTTGTCTATCTTGCCGCGTTGGATCATGGCTACACGCCCTCGACCCTGATCCTGGATGCGCCTTTTGTCATTGATCAGGGACCGGGATTGCCGAAATGGCGGCCCGCCAACTACACCAAAAAATTCTACGGCCCGTCGACCATGCGATTGGGGCTCGAAAAATCGCGCAACCTGATGACCGTACGCCTGGCCCAGACCATCGGCATGGAGGCGATCTCGGAATACGCCCAGCGTTTTGGGATTGTCGATTTCTTGCCGGAAAAATTAGCCATGGCATTGGGGTCAGGGGAAACCACGTTGCTGAGAATCACCACGGCCTATGCGATGTTGGTCAACGGCGGTAAGCGTATCACGCCGACCTTGATTGACCGGATTCAGGACCGCCATGGCGAAACCATTTTCCGCCATGACCGCCGTAATTGCGTCTCTTGCCGTGCCACCATTTGGACCCGTCAAGAGACGCCGGCAATTGCCGATACCAGAAAACCGGTGACCAAACCGGGCAGCGCCTATCAGGTGGTCAGTATGTTGAAAGGCGTTGTTGAGCGGGGAACCGGACGGCGGATTAGGGCCGTCGGCAAGCCCTTGGCCGGAAAAACCGGAACCACCAATGCGGATAAGGACACATGGTTCATCGGATTTTCGCCGGATTTGGCGGTCGGCGTTTTCGTCGGCTTCGACACGCCCAAAACCCTGGGCCGCCGAGAAACCGGGTCCAGCGTGGCGGCGCCGTTGTTCCGGGATTTCATGGCCGCGGCGCTGGAGAAAAAGAAAGCCATTCCCTTCCGTATTCCGCCGGGCATTCGTCTGGTGCGGGTGAACGCGGCAACCGGCGAGCTGGCACGGGCCGGTGATAAGAAAGTCATTTATGAGGCCTTTAAACCGGGCACGGTGCCGACAGGACGGACCGAGGTTCTGGAAGGCGAAAGCTGGACCGCCGAGAGAAACGTCTGGCAACCGGCAACGGGCACCGGCGGTCTTTATTGATATTGATCTCCAATCTGTAGGCTTGTCCCAAGCCGCGATCCCGATTACAAACCGGTCATGCGCGCAGAAATCGAAACGCTGGCTTCCGAAATTAAGCAGTCTCTGGAACTGCTGAGGAGGCATCTTTGACTATGACAGTGCTGAGCGCCGCCTCGACGAATTAAACGCCGAGACCGAAAACCCTGATTTTTGGAACAACGCCGATAAAGCCCAGGCGATCATGCGCGAACGCACGCAGCTGGAAACTAGCCTTGCCGAAATCCATGGGTTGGAAAGCGGCCTCGCCGATAATCTGGAACTGCTGGAACTGGCCGAGGCCGAAGATGACGCAAGCGTCGTCGAAGAGGCGGAAACGGGTTTAAAGGAGGTTCAGGCGCGGGCTGCCAAGGCCGAATTGCAGACCCTGCTGTCCGGTGAGGCCGACGCCAACGACTGTTATCTGGAAATCCACGCTGGCGCCGGCGGCACCGAAGCCCAGGACTGGGCGGAAATGCTGTTGCGCATGTATTCGCGCTGGGCCGAGGCCCATGGCCACAAGGTCGAATGGCTGGAAGCCAGCGCCGGTGAAGAAGCTGGGTTGAAATCGGCGACCCTGAAAATCGCCGGGCACAATGCCTATGGCTGGCTGAAGACCGAAAGCGGCGTTCACCGGTTGGTGCGAATCTCGCCTTATGACTCGTCGTCGCGGCGCCATACGTCGTTCGCGTCGGCCTGGATTTATCCGGTCATCGATGAGGAAATCGACATCGCCATCGACGACAAGGACTTGCGCGTCGATACGTACCGTGCGTCCGGCGCAGGCGGCCAGCACGTCAACAAAACCGACAGCGCCATCCGCCTGACCCACCTGCCGACCAACATCGTCGTGCAATGCCAAAGCAGCCGCTCCCAGCACAAGAACCGCGCCACCGCCATGAGCATGCTGAAAGCCAGGCTGTATGAGGCGGAACTGCAAAGCCGCGAGGCCGAGGCGGAATCGGAACGCGGCGAGAAAACGGATATCGGCTGGGGACACCAGATCCGGTCCTATGTCCTGCAGCCCTACCAAATGGTCAAGGACACCCGCACCGAGGTCGAAACCTCCAATGTTCAGGCCGTCCTCGACGGCGACCTGGATGAATTCATGGCCGCGTCCCTGGCGGCTCGGGTGAAGGATGGCGGGGAGGGGTAGGAACAAGCCACCTTACCCCGAGCCAAACCGTTATTGATTGATGCAACATCTGATCCCAAACGCTTTCATGTGATTTCAGATGTCCGCTTTCGGGGGCAAAGCGGACGGAATTCATCAATCGGGAAAGTGTCCGGTAATAGCCAAAAGCGGACATTTCGATGAGGTCGATAAACTCTGAAGACGGGGGGAGGAAAAGAATTCATTTCCGTCTATTGCGTCGATGAATGGCTCTGTCAGGTTCCCCTCGTGTCTATTTTTCTGTTGTCGACAAGATGCCCGACGTCATCGAGCGTGGATCACGCAGATCCCATCGCCCGGTTTCAACTTGGTGGAAGAAGTTCTCGCAAAACTGATTGAAAAGATCCGGTTCCTCCAGATTGCTGGCGTGGCCCGTGCGCGGCAACAGCGCCAGCGCCGACGAAGAAATCGTTCGTTTCATGAATAGCCCGGCGTCGAGACATGGCTCGTCCTCGTCGCCGTTCAAAATCAGCGTCGGCACGGTGAGTTGACGCATTTGCTCCTCAAGATCATAGAGCGACGGCCGGCGGCGCTGTACGCCGCGCATGGTGAGTGCGGAGCCCATGCTGGAATGCTCCCTGAGTTGCGTCTCGAATTCTTTCCATCCCCTGGGGTCCTTGTTTTGAAATTGGACACGTGTGGGGCCGAGCGCATAGGTGGCACCGAACTTTTCCATGGTTTCCTTTTCCATCCGGTCGGCGGCTTCCATGGTTTCGCGTTGAAACTGTTCGCGGGTGTCTTCGCCGGCGCCATAGCCGCATCCGCCAACGACCAGGGATAGCGCGCGGTCGGGCGTGTTGAGGCCAAAATGAAGGGCGGCGAACCCACCCATCGACAATCCAAGGATATGGGCGGCGTCAATGTCCAATGCGTCGAGCACGGCCAGGATGTCGTCGCGGGCGAGATCCTGGCTATACATCTCCCCATCCTCCGGAACGTCCGATGGCGGAAAGCCGCGGGCGTTAAAGGTGATGCATCGGTACCGCCGAGAGAAGTGGCGAACCTGAGGTTCCCAGCTTCGGAAATCGCCGGCGAACTCATGGACAAAGATGATCGGCGTGCCCTGACCGGTTTCTTCGTAAAAAAGGTTTACGCCGTCTTTCGCGGTCACTTGCGCCATTAGATATCTCCCGTCATCGCGATATAAGCCCCATAACCCTGTTGACAACAACAGGCCGCACCGCATTGTTACCGGTAACCATCCCATTTTAAACCTCTTGTGAGCAGCAGGGCCAAATTATGACGAACAATCCCGCTTCCGCGGCGCTCAGCCGGTTTACTGTCCTCGATCTGACGCGGGTTCGCGCCGGCCCGACGTGTGTGCGTCAACTCGCCGATTGGGGGGCTGACGTCATCAAGGTCGAGTTGCCGGAAAAGCTGGCTGCCGGCAACCAAATGGGCGGTGCCCGCCACGGCTCGGATTTTCAGAATCTGCATCGCAACAAGCGCTCCCTGTCGCTCAATTTGAAAGATCCCGAAGGGCTGGAAATTTTCAAGCGTCTGGCCCGGACCGCCGACGTGATCGTCGAGAATTTTCGACCCGATGTAAAACACCGGCTCGGCATCGACTATGACAGCTTGAGCGCCGACAACCCCGGTTTGGTCTACGCCAGTATTTCAGGCTTCGGTCAGGACGGTCCCTACGCCGACCGTCCCGGTTTTGATCAGATCGCCCAGGGCATGGGCGGGCTGATGTCGATCACCGGCCTACCCGGACAGGGCCCGGTCAGGGTCGGTATCCCCGTCGCCGATTTAACCGCCGGCCAGTTTGCCGCCCAGGGCATTTTGGTGGCGCTATTGGAACGAGAAGCCTCCAGAAAGGGGCAATGGCTCCACACATCGCTTTTGCAGGCCCAAATATTCATGCTCGATTTTCAATCCGCACGTTGGTTGGTGGATGGCGAGGTGCCCCAACAAGCCGGCAACAATCATCCGACCAGTATTCCGACCGGGGTTTTCCCGACCAGCGACGGAAGCCTCAATATTTCGGTAACGGGCGGGCAAATGTGGCAGCGGTTTTGTTCAACCCTCGGCTTGGACGACCTATTCGACCATCCCGATTACGAAACGGAAGAAAAGCGCTCTGCCAACCGGGATACGCTGAATGCCAGGATCGACGAAGTTATCAGGACCCAATCGACCGAACATTGGGTCAAGGTGTTTACCGATGCCGGAGTTCCCTGCGGGCCGATTTACAATATCGATGAGACCTTTGCCGACCCGCAGGTGCGCCACTTGCAAATGCCACAACCGGTGACATCGCAAACGCTCGGGACGTTTGATTTGGTCGGACAGCCCATCAAACTCGAACGCACGCCGAGCAGTCTGGTGGCCGCGTCTCCGGAATGCGGTGAGCATACCGATGAAATCCTAGCCGACTTAGGCTACGCCGAAGACCAAATCGCCGAGTTGCGGGAACGCGACGCCATCTAATCCGGCGGCAAATGCCGACTCCAGGTATTTTCAAGGGCTTGGGCGGCACCAAGCAGTTCGGCCTCATCATATGGCCGAGCCATTAGCTGCATTGCTAATGGCAACCCCGACGGCGCAATACCTGAGGGCAAGGTGATGGCCGGACAACCGGAGATATTCGCCAACATGGTCAGATTGGCCTGATTGACCGGCGTCGGGTCCGTAAAAGCAAAAGCCGTCTGCGGCGCGGTCGGTGTGGCGATCAGATCGACCTGATCGAAGGTTTCCCTGATGGCTAATCCGGCCTCATCCAGTAGGCTTCGCGCCTCATCCAACCGCTCCGCCGGGGCGTCACGGCCGTAGGCCAACATCGATTTCAATTTGTCGGAAAACGCATCCGGGGTTTGCCGTAATGGATCCGCCAGGGCATCGGCGCCTTCGGCTTCGATCACCAGCAGGGCTGGCCGCTGCAACGTGCCGGGGACAAACTTGGGCAGGGATAACGGCACCAGGTTTGCTCCCAGATCTTGCAAAACCTGTTCCGCCTGGGCAAAGCCCGCGGCAACGTCTTCCGTCAGGTCCGCCGTCCACGCTTGATCCAGGATGCCAATCCTTAGGCCCTGCAAACTGTCCCTGGCTTGTGGTTCTGGCGACCAGCCGGGGGGCGCCGCGACCGAACCCGCTTGGCCGAGGTCTTCCTCTGCCAGCAGGGCCAACAATAACCACGAATCCCGGACACTGCGGCAGAGCGGTCCAACGTGATCCAGGCTTTGACTCAAGGGCACGACACCGCGGGTGCTGATCATTCCCATCGTCGCCTTGAGGCCGATGATCCCGCAGTAGGCGGCTGGCAGTCGGACGGACCCCAGGGTATCCGTTCCCAGGGCCGCTAGGACCAGCCCCGAGGCAATCGCAGCCCCGCTGCCGCCACTGGACCCGCCCGGGGTGAACCCTGTGCGCCAGGGATTGTGTGTGGGGCCGTGATGGGGATTGTCCGTGGTCGCGCCGAGGGCGCATTCGTGCATATTCAGTTTTCCCAACAAGACGGCGCCGGCGGCGCGCAATCGGGCGGTGACCGTCGCATCATTGGACGCCGGCCGCAGTTCGGCGGTACCGTTACTGGTCGGCAATCCGGCAACATCGATATTGTCCTTGAGGGCGATCGGTATGCCGTCAAGCATTGATAGCGGTGCCCCGGCAAGGTGCCGCGCCGCCGACGCCTTGGCCTGGGCCCGTGCGCCGGCTTCATCCAGGGTGACGAAGCAGTTGAGCCGAGGCTGTTGCAACGCGATGGTTTGCAAATGTTGGTCAAGCAGCGTTTCGGCTGTTATTTCGCCACTGCGCAGCGCCAACGCCGCCTCAGTCAGGTCCCATTGCCCATCCATGTTGGTACGGTCCCTCGCCAAACCCTGGATTTAAAAAAATTACGATCTTGGCCACAGCCTAGAATAGGGGAAATCGGCCAAATCACACTACGGGAATTGCATGTAGGCACAACATTCAACTGGTTTGGAAAGTTG
>PTLL01000025.1 GCA_002938315.1 Alphaproteobacteria bacterium MarineAlpha3_Bin2
CTCTAAACAGAAACGAGTGACTTCAAGGAGGCCCGATGGCCAATTCCCCTACCGATGCCGATGACGCCGCCGGTCTTGAAACGGCGCGTTTGCTATTAGATATCAAGGCGGTCAATTTCCGTCCCGAAGAGCCCTATAAGTTTACCGCCGGTTGGGCCAGCCCGGTCTATATTGATTGCCGCTGGGTGATTTCGTTCCCGGAGGCGCGCCAACGGATCATGCAGTTAGCGGGCGAAAAATTACAACGCGAGATCGGCTTCGACGCCATCGATGCCGTCGCCGGTGGCGAGACGGCGGGCATTCCCTACGCCGCCTGGATCGCCGAGGCGCAAGCCAAACCGATGCTATATGTGCGAAAGAAGCCTAAGGGGTTTGGCCGCAACGCCCAGATCGAAGGCCACTTCGACGACGGCGAGCGGGTATTGCTGGTCGAGGATTTGACCACCGACGGCGGCTCTAAGGTCACCTTTATTGAGGCGCTCAGGACCGCCGGCGCAACAGTCACCGATATATTCGTGGTCTTTTTTTACGGCGTCTTTCCCGGCGCCGAGGCAACCATGAAAGACCTCGGCGTCAATCTGCATTACCTGGCGACCTGGCAACATGTCCTGCAGGCGGCCGAACAGGGCCAGGACTTTTCCGCCGAAGCCATTGACGGCGTCCGCGCCTTTCTTGATGATCCGACCGGCTGGTCCCAGGCCCATGGCGGTAAAGGCGACGATTAAGCAAAGAAACCTTCCATGACCAAAAGTTTATTTTGGCCACTCTTCGCCCTGCTGATCATCCTGACCGGCGCCGCCAAGGCGACAACGCTGGAAAATAACCCACCTTCCTTCCAAGGCGCCAACCGACCGTTCACCCTGCTTTCGCCTGTCGATCCGGCCCCGTCGGCGCCGATCTATACGCTTTCGGGCGGCGTCACCACGCTCAAACGTTTTGTCGGCAAGGTGGTGTTGTTGAACCTGTGGGCGACATGGTGCCCGGCCTGCGTGTTTGAGCTGCCGACCCTGGGCAAGTTGCAAGCCAACATGGGCGGCGACACGTTCACCGTCGTCGCCCTTGCCATCGACGAAGGCGGCGCCAAAGCGGTCTCGGCCTACCTGAAAACAATCGGACTCGACAATCTTCCGATCTATCTCGATCCCACCGGCCGCCTGCTTGCGGCCCTCAAGGTCGGCAACGCCCAGCCCCTCAGCGTCCTCATCGATCACCAGAGCCGGGTGATGGGCTATATGAAAGGCGCCGCCGATTGGTCGTCTGCGCAAGCCCGGGCGTTGATCGACTATTACATTCGGCGGATTTCCCCTTAAAATAGCGTAATGAAAACGATTAGAGCATTTTTTGCAGCAATCATCGCTGTGGTGGTCTTATTAGGGCCAGCGCAGGCGCAAAAAAATGCTGATCAACTGGTCATTGGCATTACCCAGTTTCCCTCCACCTTTCATCCCAACATCGATTCCATGTTGGCCAAAACTTATATCCTGTCGCTGACGCGCCGGCCCTTCACCTCCTATGACAAGGATTGGAAACTGGTCTGCATGCTATGCGTCACCCTGCCGACCATCGAAAACGGCCTTGCGGTGCCGGAAAAGACGGCCAGGGGTAAACAGGGCATCGCCGTCACTTATACCATCCGCGCAGACGCCACTTGGGGCGACGGCAAACCGGTATCGACCAAGGACGTCATGTTTACCTGGAAGGTCGGTCGGCATCCAAAAAGCGGTGTCGGGGACATGGAGTTTTACCGCAGCCTTTATAAAATCGACGTCAAGGACGCCAAAACCTTCACCCTGCACTTCGATAAGCTGACCTTCGAATATAACGCCATCAACGGGTTTGAGCTGATTCCGGCGCATATCGATGAAATAAACTTTACCGATCCGGTCGCCTATAAGAACCGCACCGTCTTCGACACCAACACCACCAACGAGGGCCTCTATTTCGGCCCCTACCTGATTGCCGATGTGGAAAGTGGCGCCCACGTAGTGTTGGAGCCGAACCCGACCTGGTGGGGTAAGAAGCCGGCGTTCAAGCGAATAATCGTTCGCGTGATTCCCAACACCGCGGCGTTGGAAGCAAACCTGCTATCCGGCAACATTGACATGATCGCCGGGGAATTGGGTTTGAGCATCGATCAGGCGCTGGCGTTCGAGAAACGCCAACGCGGCAAGTTCAACATCACCTATAAACCCGGCCTTGTTTATGAGCACCTGGATCTCAATCTGGACAATCCGATCCTCAAGGACATCCGGGTGCGCCGGGCGCTGATCTTAGGCATCGACCGGGGCGCCATCAGTAAAAAACTGTTCGCGGACCGCCAGCCGGTCGCCCATACCAGCGTCAACCCCCTGGACTGGGTCTATGCCGGGGACATCCAAAAATATCCATACGATCCGATTAAAGCGGCGCGGCTGTTAAACGAAGCCGGTTGGTCGGTGAAGAAACGCGGCATTCGCCACAACAATAAAGGCGAACCCCTGCGGTTGGACCTAATGACCACCGCCGGCAACCGGTCCCGCGAATTGGTCGAACAGGTACTGCAAAGCCAGTGGAAACGGTTGGGCATCGATATCCGCATCCGCAACGAGCCGGCCCGCGTATTTTTCGGCCAGACGGTGACCGAGAGGAAATTCACCGGGCTGATCATGTACGCCTGGATCAGCGCGCCGGAGAGCGTGCCCCGGACGACGCTGCATTCCGCCCATATCCCACACCAGGACAATAATTTCGCCGGCCAGAACTACACCGGGTTTAGGAATGCCGAAATGGACGAATTGCTGGAATCCATCGAGGTCGAACTGAACCGGCCGAAGCGCAAGCAAATGTGGCGGCGCCTGCAAGAAATCTACGCCACCGAGCTGCCGGTGATCCCGCTCTATTTCCGCGCCAATCCCTACATCCTGCCGAAGTGGCTGAGGGGCCTGGAGCCCACCGGTCACCAGAACCCGTCGACGCTGTGGGTCGAGGATTGGCGGGTTGAGGGGCGGTAGGGTCCCTATGAAGCCATATGCTTATTGAAGAACGTCGCCAAGGGTTCGAAAGACTGAGGCTCTGATCTTGTCTCCTGGGCAACGCGGACGATCTCGAACGCACCACCGGCGTTTCGGTAATTTTGCCCATACCGGTCCGGCTCATTAAGGTCCTGGCCCGAAGCCGGGTCATGGTAATCATGAACGATATCCGGCTCTCCCTGCAGCCAAAGGGTCGGCGGAGTCTCGACATCTTCGCCCCGCTCTAACGCCAACATCGGATTGCCTTCGCTCATGGTCTCCTCATCGACCCAGTAGGTGTGATGGAATTCCGGAATCTGCCCGACCCAACCCGCGGTATCGGGGGTTTTCAACGACCGCAACGCATGGTGGTATCGGGATAAGGGATTGATCACCGGCCATTCCAGAGCCACACAAACCACCCGGGCATCAACGTCAGAGTCGCCATCTAGGGTGATCTCCGTATAGCGCGGATCATTGGGCCGCATGGCAGCCAGGGCGGCAAGATGGCCGCCGCTGGATTGGCCGGAAAGGCCGACCCGGGCGGGATCAACCGTTAGCTCTTCGGCATGGGCCTTGACCCAGCGGATGGCATAATTGATGTCTTGGAGAGACGATGGGTAGCGATCGGCGCCATGACGAAAATCCAAGGCCGCCACGGCCAGACCGGCTTTGACCAAGACCTCGTCCCGCACTTGGCAGCCAGAGAGATCACCGTTATTCCAGGCCCCGCCATGCAGATCAATGACGATTGGAAACGGGCCCACGCCCTCGGGCCGGAACAGGCGCATCATCAAGGGCCGATCCTCATGGCGAAGGTATTCCAGATCCTCGGTGGTAAATTTTTGCGTACCGTTCAACATGAAGTTTCTCCGAAACAGTAAATTGTCTGTCTATGGTTTGGTGCCGTAATACTCGTAATGGGCCATAGAAATCTGATCGTAGTTTACGGCTGAATAGATATGGGAAATTTCTTTTGAATCATCTGTTAGCGGCAAGCGGATCGATTGAAACATTACCAAAATTCCAGATTTTCTGGTCACCGGCGTATTGCACAACAAGGGCTTTTTTAGCTTATAAACGTCAAGATATTTTTGGTATTTCCTTCACGAATAAGGGTGTCGGGGATATCAGATACCTTTTTCCCGGTCATCTCCATGCCAATCAACACCGTTCGCTGGCTGCCTCAATATCGATAAATAAATTCAAGGGGATTTAGTTGGATATCGACGATGATAGACCAGGGAAGGATTTTGCTTTCCAATTTACGCAAGGCGAACTGAAAACCTACGTGACGAAATCCGATACGGGCCGAGCAAAGCTCGGCGCATTCTGCCCAGGGTGCGGCACCCGGATTTACCACAAGCCTGAGTGGCGGAAGAGTATGTTGTCCGTTAGGGCCGGGACGCTAGACGATACGAGCCTGTTGAAGCCAGACCTACATATCTGGACGGGCAGTTATAGGCGGACAAATCGGGACATGTGTATGGGGATTTACCATCATACCGGCATCCCCCCCGCCGCATCCGTTGCCTCCGCAAATCTGCTTTGCCGGCGGCCCTCAAGCGGATAGATTTTAAGCCATGCTGCACTTCCTCTTCCACCGGCTATGGCAATCGGCGCTGGTGATGCTGGTGATGTCGTTCGTCGTCTACGCGCTGATCGGCTTGATGCCGGGCGATCCCATCGACTTGATGATCACCGCCGATCCTAAGATTACCGCCGAAGACGCCGCCCGCCTGCGATCGCTCTATGGGCTCGACCAGCCGATCGTCGAGCGCTACGGCCACTGGCTATCATCGGCGCTGTCGGGCGACTTCGGTTTTTCGCGGCTGCATGCGCGCCCGGTGATGGAGGTGCTGGTCCCTGCCATCGGCAATACCGTGATTTTGTTGGGGTTGAGCTTCGGCTTGGCGTTGCTGATCGCGCTGCCGGCCGGCATCGCCGCCGCCTATCGGCCCTATTCCAAGCTCGATTACGCCATCAACATGGCGGCGTTTTCCGGCATCTCGGTGCCGCCGTTCTGGTTGGCGCTGATGCTGATTATCGTCTTCGCGGTGATTTTAGGCGTCCTGCCGGCCGGCGGCCTAGGCAAAATCGGCACCGAAGGCATTTGGGACAACTTGCGCTATCTGGTGCTGCCGGTGGCCAGCCTGACCATCGCCTCCATCGGCGGCCACACCCGCTATATGCGCGCCGCCATGATCGAGACCCTGCGCCAGGATTACATCCGCACCGCCCGCGCCACCGGCGCCAGCGAGGTCCGGGTGTTGTTCGGCCACGCGCTCAGGAACGCCATGATCCCGGTGGTCACCATAATCGCGTTGGATTTCGGCTTTTTGTTTTCCGGCGCCTTGATTACTGAGACCATTTTTGCCTGGCCCGGCATGGGGAGGCTTATTTTCGACGCCATCATGGGCAACGATTTCAACCTGGCGCTGGTCGCCCTACTGCTGGCGACGGTGTTGACGCTGATTGGCAACTTCCTCGCCGACGTCGCCTATGTGTGGCTGGACCCCCGGGTATCCTTTCGCGAGGTCGAACGATGACCGCTCTTTCAACACGACAGATCCAAGGCGAAAGCATGTGGGCACTGACCTGGCGGCGCTTCCTCAAGCACCGGCTCGCCGTGATCAGCTTAGGCGTGTTGGCGTTGCTGGCCGTGGCCGCGCTGGCGGCGCCGTTGGCGGCGGCGTTGTTGGGCAGTGATGGCGAAACCGTCGATTTGTTTAACCGCTTCCAAGGGCCGTCGTTAGGCCACCCGTTGGGCACCGACGCAATCGGCCGCGATACGTTGATCCGGTTGCTTTATGGCGGGCGGATCTCGCTGTTCGTTGGGCTGACGGCGGCCGTCGCCGCGGCGGTAATCGGCACCTTAATCGGCATCCTGGCCGGCTATTTCGGCGGCCGGCTCGACGCGCTGTTGATGCGCTTCACCGACGGTGTCATCGCGCTGCCATTGTTGCCGCTGTTGATCGTTTTGGCGGCGTTGGACCTGAACAAACTTGGGCTGCCCGACGCGGTGGCGGCATCGGAAAATATCAGCCTCTACCGTATTGTCGTGATCGTCGCCCTGGTCGGGTGGACGACGGTGGCGCGCCTGGTCCGCGGGTCGGCGTTGTCGCTCAGGGAACGGGATTTCGTCCGCGCCGCCGAGGCACAAGGGGCATCGGCGTGGCGGATCATGGGCGTTCATATCCTGCCCAATCTGGCCTCACCCATCATCGTCGCAACGACGCTCTCGGTGGGTAACGTGATCCTGCTGGAATCGGTGTTGAGCTTCTTAGGGCTCGGCATCCAGCCGCCGATCCCGAGTTGGGGCAACCTTCTCACCAACGCCCAGGAACTGATCTGGGACGCGCCGGCGCTGGCGTTTTATCCCGGTGTCATGATTTTTGTCACCGTGATCGCCTTTAATTTCTTAGGCGACGGCCTCCAGGACGCACTCGATCCGCGCGCGACGGATAGGAGAATTGCCGGAATGTCTAATTAAAATTCCATATATATTTCCGGATATGTAAGGAACCCGTAAGGCCCCAGGAATATAAGACTCGCATCATCTCTAGAGTTTTGTTTCGTAACGTTTTTTGAGTCTGACCTTTTTGGAGCCCATGTTGTTAAAAATCAAAAATAAACTGTTCGCTGCTCTGCTATTGGGCGCCCTTGCTGCGCTGTCTTTTCCAACCCCTTCCACCGCCGCCGGCGGCAACGACCCCGTGGAAACGGCGGCGGCCCCGGAAGAAGATTATCGGACGCTCATGATCCTGCCGAAGAAATTGATCATCAAGTTGCGCAAAATAGCGGTTCACCGGGGCCTGATTGAGAATCAATTGGTAACGGTGAACGACATTATCTCGCGAATTTTGAGAACCGAATTCGCCCGCTCCGGCGAATAACAACTTTTCAAACCCTTTCCTCCATCACCCTATGTGAATTCAAGTCTTGGGATAACCCTTAGGATAACTTGTCCGAAAAAAATTTGACCTGGGGATATACGAAAATACTCCTTTTAAAAACAATCACTTACGTTGTGGATACCTTATCCACATTTGGTCATTAATAAGTTTAATTATTGCCCTACCGGCAACAACGTAAGGGTCTTGATGCACCCTGCCTAGGCAGTCACAATTGCCAATCCACGATATCTGCCGGCGCATTTACCGCCGATGAATATGCTACCTTGCGCCAATAATAGGAACCTTTTGAAATGACGGATCGGATGAATTCCGCTGCCAGCCGTGACATCGCCTATCACGTACACGGCTACACCAATCTCAAGAAGCACGAACAAAGCGGCCCCATGATTATTACCAGCGGCAGCGGCATCCGTGTGACCGACGACAATGGAAAAAGCTATATCGAGGGTCTGTCCGGCCTGTGGTGTACGTCGCTGGGTTTTCAGGAAGAGCGGTTGATCGAGGCGGCGACGGCAGCCATGAAAAAGCTGCCCTATTATCATGGCTTTGCTCACAAGACTGCCGAAGTCACTATTGATCTTGCTGAAAAGCTGATTTCCATCGCCCCGGTTCCCATGTCCAAGGTTCTGTTTGCCAATTCCGGGTCTGAAGCCAATGACCTGGCGATCAAAATCATTTGGTATTACAACAACGCGCTCGGGCGGCCTGAGAAAAAGAAGATCATTTCCCGAAATCGCGCCTATCACGGCATCACCGTCGCCACCGGCAGCCTAACGGGCCTGCCCCCCATCCATGATGATTTCGACCTGCCCATCGATCGCATCCTGCATACCGATTGCCCGCATTACTACCGAGGTGCCGAGGACGGTGAGACCGAAGAAGACTTTGCCAGCCGTTGTGCGGAAAAATTGGAAAAAATGATTCTCGACGAAGGCCCCGACACCGTCGCGGCGTTCTTCGCCGAACCGGTCATGGGCGCCGGCGGCGTTATCGTGCCACCCGCCACCTATTTCGAAAAAATACAGGCGGTGCTCAAAAAATATGACGTCTTGCTGCTCGCCGATGAGGTCATTTGCGGATTCGGGCGTACCGGCAATATGTGGGGCAGCCAGAGCTTAGGCATGAAACCCGATATGCTGACTTGCGCCAAAGCCCTGTCATCGGCCTACATCCCGATCGCAGCGTTGATGATTTCCGAGCCCATCTATCAAGCCTTGGTCCAGCAAAGTAAAAAATTTGGTCTCTTCGGCCATGGTTCTACGTATGCCGGCCACCCGGTGGCCGCCGCGGTCGCTCTGGAAACCCTCACTATATATGAAGAGAGGAATATCGTTGACCATGTCCGCGCCGTCGGCCCGCGGTTTCAAGATGGGCTTCGAAAATTCGCAGACCATCACCTGGTTGGCGAGGTCCGGGGTCTCGGATTGGTGGCGGCCATTGAATTGGTACGCGACAAGGACACCAAGGCGCCCTTCGATGCTAAACAGGGTGTCGGTCTCTACTTTCAGGCCCGGTCTGAGGAAGAAGGCCTGATCATTCGCCCCATCGGTGACACCATTGCCATCTGCCCGCCATTAATCACGGTTGAAGATGAAATCGATGAAATTCTGGGATGCCTGAAACGCGCCCTTGATGACACCGCCACCTGGGTCCAGGAAAATGGCCTGACAGCGGCTTAGGGCCCGTCGCGCCCCAAATTCCCGTATTTAAACAAGATCAAGGCCGCCCTTGCGCTTCACAGGGTAGTCTTTTTCATGGTCGGGTGATTTCCCTTGCCCTCGAAGCTTAAATCATTTGTTACATTTTGACAGCTGTTTGACATCAAAAGCTCACAGCCGCGCGATAAGATTGAGAGACATTTGGAAAGGGGAAAGACGATGGATTTAGCATTAAAACGGTCGAAAATGAGTGACTCGGAGGTGTATAGTGCCTCTTCCGAATTGGCAGGGAATGCCTTCGCGCACCCATTTCAAGAACCTGGGCAAGAATCTATGGATTACGAAAAGTTTTTCGCTGACAAAACCGGCGCTTTGAAAGAAGAAGGCCGTTACCGGGTCTTCGCTGATCTTGAGCGTAAGGCAGGTGATTTTCCCCATGCCATCAATCACCGCGATGGAAAGGTCAACGACGTTACGGTCTGGTGTTCTAATGACTACCTGTGCATGGGCCAAAACCCAGATGTTCTTGGCGCCATGCACGCCGCCATCGATAAATGTGGCGCCGGGGCCGGCGGCACCCGCAACATCGCCGGCACCAACCACTTCCATGTTCTTCTTGAACAGGAATTGGCCGAATTACATGGCAAGGAAGCCGCCCTTGTGTTCGGGTCCGGCTGGACGGCCAACTTGACGGCGCTAAGCACCCTGGGCGCGATGCTTCCGGAATGCGTGATCCTGTCAGATGCCCATAACCATAATTCCATGATTGAGGGCATCGTTCATTCCAAGGCCGAGAGAAAGATTTTCAAGCATAACGACGTCAAAGACTTGGAACGTCTGCTCAGCGAATACCCCCTTGATCGGCCGAAGCTGGTTGCATTTGAATCCGTTTATTCCATGGACGGTGATGTTTCCCCGATTAAAGAATTTTGTGATGTGGCCGATAAATATGGCGCCATGACTTTCATCGACGAAGTTCACGCGGTCGGCCTGTACGGGCCCCGGGGCGGCGGCATTGCCGAACGCGAAGGCCTGATGGACCGGCTAACGGTTATCCAGGGAACCCTGGCCAAAGCCTTTGGCGTCGTCGGTGGTTATATCGCCGGAACCGCCGCGTTTTGCGATTTCATTCGGTCTTATGGCAATGGATTCATTTTTTCGACCTCCATGCCGCCGGGGGTGGCCGCCGCAGCGCTCGCCAGCATTCGCTATTTGAAGCAACACAATGAGCTCCGTGACGCGCACCAGGAACGCGCCCAGACCCTGAAACGCCGCTTCACCGAAGCCGGCATTGCGGTGATGCCGTCTATTACGCATATCGTTCCGGTGTTGATCAGCGATGCGACCCAGTGCAAACAGGCTTCGGACATCCTTCTGGATCGATACGGCATCTACGTGCAGCCAATCAATTATCCGACCGTTGCGCGGGGAACCGAACGACTTCGATTCACCCCGACCCCCTTGCACACAGACTCCGACATGGATCACCTGGTCTCGGCGATGAAAGAAGTGTGGGTAAAATTGGGGCTGAACCCGGCTGCCTGAAAGCCTCTGATCCGCCGTCAATTTTAATTTCGAACTCCTTCTTCTATAGCCTTATCTATCGCGGTATCACTTACCACCCCGGGAGTAGACTTAGAGTTTCGTGGTCGATAATATTGCCTTGAAAAGGAACGGATTTTCGTGATGTATGCGGACAACACCCTAACCCCAAAGGAAGCTGTCCGGCTTTGCGCCCTAGGCACACTGGCCTCCGGGCCTGTTCGTTACAGCGCCTTGGTCAATGCCATTCGCCATTTCATTAGCCACATCACCGGGCCATCCCTTGAGGTTATGGGCACCTCATTGGAACTCCTAAAATACGAAGGCTTGGTGACTGCCGTAGACGGCGTTGGAATGGAGGACGACGCGGTTCTCAGCATTACCGAGGAAGGTGAAGCCGAACTTCGAATTTTATTGACTGCTAACGTACGCGCCCAAGCCAGCGAGATGAATAAGTTGATCGTAGCGCTGAAGTTCCGTTTCCTGCATCTATTGAGCGATGGTGATCAGCGCAATCAAACGGAAATATTGATCGAGGCCCAAGAAACCGAATTGGCAAGACTTGAGGATTTGCGCGACCGCCATTCTGACGATAGCGGGCATCTAATTGAATGGTTAGATCACGACATCAAGGCCTTGATGTCTCATCTCAGTTGGCTTCAGGAATTTCGAAATCGCCAAGGCTGAAATACTAAAAAAAACGGCTGAAGCCGTTAGGTCTATTCGACAAAATAACGGTCTTGTTAAACCAAAAGCTTGTCGCAAATCTGTTGAAGGCCGGACAGCATTTTCTCGCCTTCCTTTCCCCCAGTCCCTTTAAGATCTTGGGCGATCACCATTTTTAATGCATCGATATGTAACTTGATCGCCGCAATCTCACCGGCGCCAACCTTATCGGCTTTTTCGATAAAGCGGCAAAGTTCGTTGCCGATGGCGGTCATTAAGTCATAACCGAAACTGCCCCCTTGGCCTTTTATGTCGTGGGAAACCTGAAACACGCCATTCATTTCTTCTTTTTTATCGCCACTCGCCGATTCCAAAGCTGAAAAGGCCTGTTCAATTTTTTTCAGGTCTTCAACCACCCATTCTAGATAACTGTCGGTCATCCCGGAAATTAGCCTAAAGCAATCCCAGACCTTTTAATTCCGCCGCCATTTCATCCGGAACATCGTCTTGTCCCTCTTTGTAAGGAGGAGCATCCAATGGCGCGTCATCGATGGAAAAATACCGCCACCCTTGAAACGGACGGAAACTCCTGATCTCCGTTCGAATTAATCCGGGTTTTAGAACGATGGCGCAAGCCGGACGCCCGTCCTCCCGTTCAACGGGCCGAAGCGCGATAATCGGCTGCCTGGCCCGGATAAATCCTTTGATCACCCAATAGATAGACCCCCCCTTCAAAATCTCAACGGCCCGTTTGGGGGTATTGCGGGTCACGTGTTTAAGTTCAGGGATTTTGCCCAGGCCTTCGGCATCCGCAAGTCGACGCTCTTGAAGCCGGGCCAAATGATTTACGTCTTTGACGCCGACCGACAATTTGATCAAATGTTGACTCATGGCGCACTGCTACCGGAAAGCGCCATGGAGACTTTTGAGGCCGGAGGACGTCCCAGTTCGCCACAGATAAAACGTCCCGCCGCCACCAAGTCCTCCAGAGCGATGCCAGTCTCCAGGCCAAGGCCGTTCAGCATGTATAGGACGTCTTCCGACGCAACATTCCCGGTCGCACCTTCCGCATAGGGGCATCCGCCCAAGCCACCGACGGCGCTATCGACGACGCTGATTTCCATTTCCAGCGCCGCCAGAATATTGGCCAGGGCTTGGCCATAGGTATCATGGAAATGAACCGCCAATTTTTCCGCCGCTACGACCTCTGCAACAGCTGCAATCAATGCCCGGACGTCAGCGGGCGTGCCGACGCCGATAGTATCGCCCAGGGAAATTTCATAACACCCCATATCCATCAACGTCCCGGCAACGCCGCCGACGGCTTTGGGGTCAACACCCCCTTCATAAGGGCAACCGAGCACGCATGAAATATAGCCGCGAACCGGAATTTTCGCTGCCTGGGCGGCCTCACAAACCGGGCGGAACCGGTCCAAACTCTCACGTATGGAACAATTGATATTTTTTTGCGAAAACGCCTCGGTGGCGGCGGCGAATACCGCAACCTCATTGACCCCGGCGGTCATGGCCGCCTCAAACCCCTGCATATTTGGCGTCAATGCCGCATAGCGCACGCCATCCAGGCGGGATATACCGGCGACGACTTCGCTAGTATCGGCCATCTGCGGCACCCGCTTTGGCGACACGAAACTGCCAACTTCTATGGCCGTAACTCCGGCGGCGCCAAGACGGTCAATCAGCTCGATTTTAGCCGCCGTGGTAACCGTCCCCGGTTCGTTTTGCAGGCCATCGCGGGGGCCGACCTCGACCATTTTTATTTTTTTTGCATACCCCATAGGCCCTCACCCTAAAGCGCCGGGGCAGGATCGGAAATAGGAACATCTGCACTGAAAGTGGATAACTAGGACTTGCGCTAATCAGGGTTTTGAGCGATCGCCTCTGCCGGGAGGCTTTTGGAGGATGAGCCCGAGAACGACAACGACCCAAATCAATCCTAGAACGGACTGAAATACGTAAAGAAACTTTCCCGCACCCGTCAATTGTTCGGCCAGTCTGGTGCTTTGAAGGGCAATGCCGCTGGAGGCGAGTTCAAGGTACGAACCAAAACTTTTGGAAACCACGCCATTGGCAAGGATGGTAAATTCATTATCGAAAATGAAATACAACGTTGCAAAAAACAGGATGATGAGGCCCTGGCCCAGGAAGAATATTCAAAGTGGGCCGGCAAAAGGTTTTATTTTATGCGTTAAGTCCTCAAGAAATATTTGCAGGTTGAGGACCAACGCACCCATGACCCTCCCCATCAAAATCATAAAATGGAAATAAAAAAATGCTGGAACAAAGGCATAACCTATTGCATTGAAATAAACATTGGCGGCAGGGCTAAATAAGAGATCGGATTTGTTGCCCACGTTTGCAAATTTTATATACAGGGAGGCAGCAATAAAAATCAGTAGGACCACAATAAATGAAGAAACAAGATATATGATACGACGCCGAATGAGATAATCTGAAAACGGATTGCCACTTCTATACTTTGAAAAAAACGTCCAGAAAAACGGAAGTACCCCAAGTAAATAGGCCCATGTAATATTTTTTGAGCGCATCAGAAGAGAGAATTTTGTTTTCTGAGAATGCAGAAAAATTATCCACTCCAACCAATTTAAGAAATAACAAAAAAAGTAAGGTGAAGAAAAAGCCGCCACTTACGGAAATAATATTCCGGCGCAAGGGCTGGTTCTCACCCCCAAACATGGCCGCGATTAGAAAAGCCAATCCCCCTAAAACAATTGTAAGGGCGCCTGGATACCTGGCAAACGCATAACCAATGGGAAATAAAACGACAGTGATTAGCAACACCTCCAAGACGACCCAAGACATCGACTTGAATTGTTGCAGGGTCATTGGCTTTCGGGCTTTTAGTCCGGCTTGCGCTTCTCCAAAAACGACGCCAGCCCTTCCCGGCCTTCGTCGGAAACCCGGACCCGGGCGATCAGGGCCGCCGTTTCATGGGCCAGATCATCATCAATGCGCCGCCCGGTGACGGAATCCAGCATGGCCTTGACCTCGGCCATGGCCTGGGGTCCGTTGGCCAACAATGTTTCAACCATCTCATCAATCACTTGATCCAAGTTCGCCGCCGCGACAACCCCATGAACCAATCCGATCCGCATCGCCTCTGCGGCATCGAAGCGTTCGGCGCTTAACATGTACCGCCGGGACTGGCGTTCGCCGATGGCGTTAATGACGTATGGTGAGATCGTCGCCGGCACCAACCCCAGTTTGACCTCGGAAAGGGAGAACACCGCGGCGGCGGCGGCAAAGGCGATATCGCAACACGCCACAAGCCCTACCCCGCCGCCGAAAGCGACCCCATGAACGCGCGCGATCGTCGGCTTCGACAAGCCATGCAATGTCTTCAACATCTGCGCCATCGCCTCGGCATCGGCAAGATTTTCGGCTTCGGTAAAATCGGCCACGCGCTTCATCCAATTAAGGTCGGCGCCGGCGGAAAAGCTTTTGCCCGCGGCGGCAAGAATAACGACGCCGACGCCGGAGTCCTGGTCCAGTTTTTCCAGATCGCCGGCAAGCCGTGCGATCAATTCGTCGTCGAAGGCATTGTGGACATCGGGACGGTTCAGGGTCACAGTCGCCCGGCCATCGGTGGCGATGTTGGTGACGATGGATGGATCGCTCACGATTCCCCCTACATCCTGAAAACGCCGAAGGTGGTTTTTTCAATCGGCGCATTCAACGAGGCCTCCAACCCCTGGCCCAGCACGCTGCGGGTATCGGTGGGATCGATGATGCCGTCGTCCCATAGCCGGGCACTGGCGTAAAAGGGATGGCCCTGCGTTTCATACTGATCGAGAATCGGTTGCTTGAATGAGGCTTCGTCTTCCGCCGTCCAGGTTTCGCCATTGGCTTCCAGGCCTTCCCGTTTGACCGTCGCCAGGACCGCCGCCGCCTGGTTGCCCCCCATCACCGAAATACGCGCATTGGGCCACATCCACAGGAACCGCGGCCCATAGGCGCGTCCGCACATGGAATAATTCCCGGCACCGAAACTGCCGCCAATCACCACTGTGAATTTGGGCACCCTGGCACAAGCGACGGCGCTAACCATTTTGGCCCCGTCCTTAGCAATGCCGCCGGCCTCGGCTTGCTTGCCGACCATGAAGCCGGAAATATTTTGTAGGAACACCAACGGAATTCCACGCTGGCTGCATAATTCAATGAAATGCGTAGCCTTAAGGGCGGACTCGGAAAACAGAATGCCGTTGTTGGCGATGATCCCCACCGGAATTCCATAGATACGGGCGAAACCGCAAACGAGGGTTTCCCCATAGCGGCGCTTAAACTCATCGAATTCTGAACCATCGACAATCCGGGCAATAATCTCACGGACATCAAAGGGCATTCGACGGTCGGCCGGGATGATGCCGTAAAGATCCGCAGGGTCGCAAACGAGGTCCACGGTGTCGCGGACGTCCAAACGCACGTCCTTGACCCTGTTGAGGTGACCGACGGCGCGCCGGGCCAACTCCAACGCATGGGCATCATCGTCGGCAACATGATCGGTGACGCCGGAAATACGGGAATGAACATCGGCGCCGCCCAATTCCTCCGCGGTGACGACCTCACCGGTTGCCGCTTTCACCAATGGCGGCCCGCCCAAAAAGATCGTGCCTTGCCCTTTCACGATGATGCTTTCGTCTGACATGGCCGGTACATATGCGCCGCCCGCCGTACACGACCCCATCACCACCGAGACCTGGGGAATGCCGGCGCTCGACATCCGGGCCTGATTATAGAAAATCCGCCCGAAATGCTCACGGTCAGGAAATACTTCGTCCTGGGCGGGCAAATAGGCGCCGCCTGAATCAACCAGATAAATGCACGGCAGGTTATTTTCCTGTGCGATTTCCTGGGCCCGCAAATGCTTTTTGACGGTAATGGGATAATAGGTGCCGCCCTTGACGGTGGCATCGTTAGCGAGGATCACCACTTCGGTGCCGTTAATCCGGCCGAGCCCGGTAATGATGCCGCCCGCCGGCACCCCATCGCCATAAAGACCATGCCCGGCGAGGGCGGAAAATTCCATAAACGGCGTGCCCTCATCAACCAGCTTTTCGATGCGTTGGCGTGGCAACAGCTTGCCGCGGTCCAAATGCTTTTTCCGCGCCTTGTCACCGCCGCCCTGCTCGATTTTTGACAGCACGGCGCGCAAGTCATCCACCGCGCCCTGCATGGCCGCCTTGTTGGCGGCGAAAGTATCGGCTTTAGCATCGATGGTGGTTTTAAAGGTGCTCATGATCGGCTTCCGGCTTTAATCCTTTTTCTTCTTAGGCCGCTCCACTACAGGGCCTTCGGCTTCCATCCAGGCGCCGAACCCGCCGCCGATATGGCAGACATTGTCCAACCCCATGTCTTGAACGGTTTTGGTAGACAACGCCGAGCGCCACCCCGACCGGCAATAAAACACGAAGGTCTTGCCGGACGCGAAGATGTCCTTGTGATATGGGCTTTCCGGGTCGACCCAGAATTCAATCATCCCCCGGGGCGCATGGAAGGCATCGGGAACCATGCCCTCATGGTCCAATTCCCTGACATCGCGCAGGTCGACGAACACATGGTCGTCGCTGTCCAACAGGCTGATGGCTTCTGCCACCGGGATCGTCTTGATACTGGATTCGGCCTCTTCGACCATTTGCTTGATGGAAGTTTTCAGTGCCATGTTCATTGTTCCTAGCTGGTTTGTGTTACCAACCGCCGGATTTCAACCAGCGGCGGATCATCCACAGCCGGTCTGCGCCCCAGAAGGGCTCGCCGTCGATAATGTAAAAAGGTGATCCGAAGACGCCTGCGTCAATCGCTTTGCCCGTTTCATCCTTTAGCCGTTGTTTAATCGCCTGATCCTGGACGGCGGCCAGCAAGGCGTCCCGATCAACACCCAGGGGTTCGGCAAATTCAGCGACGGTTTCGGCAGGTGTGATGTCTCGGCCTTGGCCGAAATAGACGTTAAAAGCAGCCAGGGCGAACCGCTTGGCGAGGGCATCGTCCTGATCGTCGAGCCAATAAAAAGCCCGCGACGCGGCCAGGGTGCCGATGGGAAATACCGCCGGCAACGTCCACGGCACTTCCATGTACCGCGCCAGCCTGTCCCAATCGTTTTTACAATAATCGCCCTTGAGCTCAATTTCAGCCAACGGTTTGGCGCCGGTCACTTTCATGGCGGCGCCAAGCATCATCGGGTGCCATTCCACCTGGCGGCCAAAAGACGCTGCCAGTTCATCGATCTTGAGGGCGGCGAAATAGCCGTAGGGAGACGAAAAATCGAAATAGAATTTAATAGGTTCGCTCATAACGACATTCCATGCCTACCAAGCCAATTCGCCGCCGTTGTAATCATAAAAAACGCCGGTTTCACCGTCCTTAATGCCGGCGAGAACTTTGCGGAGACCGGCAACCCCATCGGCCGGCAGCAGCGGGGCCGACGGCCCGCCCATGTCGGTACTGGCCCAGCCGGGATGCATCAGCATAATCCTGATGCCGGCATCGGCCAAATCATAGGACAACCCTTTCAACGCGGCATTGAGCGCCGCCTTGGAGGACCGGTAGATATATTCACCGCCGTCCTGGTTTTCGTTCAAACTGCCCATCTTGGACGAAAGAGTGGCAATGATTTTTTGATCGCTATTCCGAACCTGCTGCAGAAACGCCATCGTCACCCGGAACGGCGACATCGTATTAGTGCGTAACACCCGTCCCCAGGCCTCGTAATCCATGTCCTCGGCCGATAGGTGCTTAGGGCCATAAATACCGGCATTGTTGATCAGCAAGTCAATGGCTTCATCCTTCAGCTTATCGCTAAGCGAAGCGACCGAAGCGTCATCGTCCACATCCATGGTTTCAACCTGAACATCCCCTTCGACAGCGCTTAAGGCTTCGGCCTTAGCCGGGTCGCGGCAGGCGGCAATCACCCGCCAGCCGTCGGCGGCGTATTGCTTGGCGAATTCAAACCCCAACCCGCGGTTTGCGCCGGTTATAAAAACGGTCGGCATGGATATCCCCTAATTCAACCTTTCAAAGGCCATGGCCGTGGCTTCGCCGCCGCCGATACAAAGCGTGGCAATCCCTTTTGTGAGGTCGTATTTCTGCAACGCCGCCAGCAGGGTAACGATTATCCGCGCCCCAGACGCGCCGACGGGATGGCCCAACGCGCACGCCCCGCCATGGACGTTAACTTTGTCGTGCGGCAAATCCAGATCGCGCATTGCCGCCATGGTGACGACAGCGAAGGCCTCGTTAATCTCAAACAAATCCACGTCGGCCTTATGCCAGCCGGTCTTGTCCAACAGTTTTTCAACGGCGCCGATGGGGGCGGTGGTAAACCAAGCCGGTTCCTGGGCGTGAGTGGCATGACCATGGATCACCGCTAAGGGTGTAACCGCACGTTTTTTCGCCTCTGACATTCGCATCAGCACCAGCGCCGCGCCGCCATCGGAAATGGAGCTGGAATTGGCCGGCGTGACGGTGCCGTCGGCGGCAAAGGCCGGTTTCAATTTGCGGATTTTCTCGATATCGGCCTTCAGGGGCTGCTCGTCCTGTTCGATGACGGCTTCGCCCTTGCGGGTCTTGACCACCACCGGCTCGATCTCGTCCTTGAAAGTGCCGTCTTCGATCGCCTTTTTGGCGCGATTAAGGGACTCAATGGCGAATTCGTCCTGGGCATCGCGGGTGAACTGGTATTTCCTCGCCGTGTCTTCGGCGAAACAGCCCATCAGTTTGCCTTGGTCATAGGCGTCCTCCAGACCGTCGAGGAACATGTGGTCCTTGACCGCGCCGCCATGGCCGAGACGATAGCCCTGGCGCGCCCGTTCCAGCAAATAGGGCGCGTTGGACATGTTTTCCATGCCGCCGGCAACGGTTACCGTAGACGACCCGGCGAGAATGCCGTCATGGGCCTGCATCGCCGCCTTCATGGCCGAGCCGCACATCTTCGAGATGGTGGTACATCCGGTGTCCCAAGGAATACCGGCGTGATGAGCGGCCTGGCGTGACGGGGCCTGGCCGAGACCGGCAAACAGGCAAAGCCCCATGATCACCTCATCGACGTCCTCGGGGGCAACGCCGCTTCGTTTTACCGCCGCCGTGATGGCGGCGCCGCCCAATTCGGGCGCCGTCACCGGCGACAGGTCCCCCTGGAACCCGCCCATGGGCGTCCTCGCCGCGCCGGTGATAACGATGGGGTCTTTGTGATCACTCATAGGGCGTTTCATCCTTGCGCAAAAAGACTTTAGCGCCGTCGCGGGTGCGCCGGATCATGTCGATGTCCGGATAATCGACGTCATCTTGCCCGTCCCGGCCGCCGACCTCCAGATAAACTGCATCTTGTTCTGATTTATTAATCATATGATGACCATCACCGGAACCGGCCGGAAACCCGGCGGCCATGCCGGAGCTTAAAACCTGCTCTCCGGCGTCGGTGACAAGGGTGAGTTCCCCTTCCAGGATGATGACGAATTCATCCTCGTGGCTGTGCCAATGGCGCTGCGACGACATCACGCCGGGCGCAAGCCGCACCCGGTTGACGCCAAACTGGGTCAGGCCAAGAGGATCACCGATAACCCGCTTTTCCCGCGCCTCGACACCATCTTTATAGACATCGGGATAGGTGGTGCCGGTGCGGACCTCGACCGTCTCCGGGTCGAGGGCGGGCAAAGTAAGAGTGGCTTCAGTCATGGTGGTGTCTCCCCTACCCGGTTTCCTCAAACAGTTCGCGACCGATCAGCCAGCGGCGGATTTCAGAGGTGCCGGCGCCGATTTCGTAAAGCTTGGCGTCTCGTAATAATCGCCCAGTCGGGCTTTCGTTCATATATCCCATGCCGCCCAGGCACTGGATTGCCTCCAACGCCATCCAAGTCGCCTTTTCGGCGGCGAACAGGATCGCCCCGGCGGCGTCCTTGCGGGCACCCTCGCCTTTGTCGCAGGCCCCCGCCACGGCATAAACGTAGGCCTTGGCGGCATTCATGGTGGTGTACATATCGGCCAATTTACCCTGCATCAGTTGAAACGACCCGATCGCTTCGCCGAATTGCCGGCGTTCATGTACATAGGGGAGAACCACGTCCATGCAAGCCTGCATGATGCCCAACGGCCCGGCAGCCAGCACCGTGCGCTCAAAATCGAGGCCGCTCATCAATACCCGCGAGCCCTCCCCATCTCCGCCCAGGACATTTTCCTCCGGCACTTCGCAATCCTGAAACACCAATTCACAGGTATTCGACCCCCGCATGCCGAGCTTGTCCAGTTTTTGGGCGGTTGAAAACCCTTTGAAGCGTTTCTCGACGATAAAGCTGCTCAGCCCCCTGGATCCGGCGTCCGGGTCGGTTTTGGCATAGATGATCAGGGTGTCGGCGTCGGGGCCGTTGGTGATCCACATTTTGGTGCCGTTGAGGATATACCGGTCGCCTTTTTTGTCCGCCCGCAATTTCATGCCGACGACGTCGGAGCCGGCATTGGGCTCACTCATCGCCAAGGCGCCGACGTGTTCACCGGAAATCAGCTTCGGCAGGTAGCGTTTTTTTTGCGCCTCAGTGCCATTGATCTGAATCTGATTGACGGCCAGGTTGGAATGCGCCCCGTAGCTTAATCCCACCGACGCAGACGCGCGGCTGATTTCTTCCATCGCCACGACGTGCTCCCGATACCCCATGCTGGCGCCGCCATAGGCTTCGTCCGCGGTGATCCCCAACACCCCGAGGTCGCCCATCTTGCGCCATAAATCAGCTGGGAATTCGTTGCTTTCATCGATGTCGGCGGCACGCGGTGCAATTTCGTCGGCGGCAAAGTTGCGCACCGAATCCCGCAACATATCGGCGGTCTCACCCAAATTAAAATCCAGCGCCGGAAAATCGTTAGCAATCATCGGGTTACTGTCTCCCAAGGGACATTTACGTGATATCTAAATCATACTTTACGTTTACGTAAACGTCAATTAAAGCCATCGTACATACAATCAAAGCAGCAAGGCCGCCATCCACAACACTATCGCCCACCCCGCACAGGCAAAGGCGGAAACAAGATAGGGCTGATCGAAGGTGGCGACGCCAGAAAAAGACACCGCCCCCCGGATTATCCCCTTGACCATAAACCCGCTAAAAATAGCGAAAATAAAAACCATCAACGGAAAAAACGGCAAGTGCAAAATCCAAAATTGCGGGCCAAAAAAAACCGTCATCCCGCTTGGGGATAAACCCATCAAGACATTTACGAACTCGATTTGGTTTAGGGATTGATTGGTGCCCGCATAGGTGAATAGGGCCACCAGGACCGAAAAACCCAAAACCGCGATAAAGGCCAGGAAATACCAAATCGGCAGCAAGGATTTATTTTTTGCCCCAAGGGCCAAAATAAACAGCGTCGTCGGCAGGCTAATCGCCGTCAGCCCGGTGCTCGCCAGAACCAGCCGCCACGACCGCATCGGGCTTTGTTCCAGCACCCCCAAATGTCCGGCCAACAACGCCATGAAGGTCAGCACATAGGCCACTGGCAGCGCCGCTAAAAACTGATTAATAAAACGCGCGGTGGCTGATCGAGTAGGATCAATGCCTCGGGACCGGAACCAAATATCAATCAAAAGCCCCACCCCATATGCCGCCACATACCAGAACACGGCGACCAGCAAGCTTTTGAGCACGCTGTGCGTGAAAAAGGAATTGATCGTCACATCGGTAAAGGAAAGCAGCACATAGACCGGGATGACGACAAAAATTGACCCACCCAGATAAACCGCCGCCAAGCCATTGAGAAATCGCAACCGTCCGGTTTCTCCGGATACGTTCAAAAATGCCAAGACCGCCAACAACGACAGGTAATACCAAAACAAAAAAGTTGAGCCCCCGATAAACGCATTCAGGGCGGCGGCAATGGGAATGAGAATAAACAAAACTATAAAGATCACCCCGCCGAAGCCGATTCCCTGATCCGCTTCCTGAAATACGGACCGGATCAGATCATTGGATTTTATCACCAGCCAACCGGTCATACAGGGAATGATATCGCCCCAAGGGGTTTGCGATAGTATCCGCCAATTTTCACCGAGACGGTGGCGGTTTGAAGTCAGGCCTTCTTCCGGCCCGGTTTCATACGCCCAAAGGGCCAGACCCAAGGCGGCAGCGAATGCGCCAGCGATGGTCAGAAGAAACTGAACAAATGGAAGCCCATTTTGCATGGCTTGCTTTTAACCGAAAACATCGGCGCGGCCAACGATGCGCATCAGAGTTTGCTGCATGGCGGCGCAGACGGTTTCCTTGCCGTCCTTGACCACGGAAACTTCGGCTTGTGAGACGGTTAAAGTACGCCCCGATCTCAACACCTGGCCACGCCCAATCAGCAATTCCCCTGATGCCGGCGCCATCATGTTTATCTTGTATTCAACCGTCAAAATTCCGTCGTCAGCGTCCATTAAGGTAAAGGCGGCATAGCCGCCGGCGGTGTCGGCGATGGTGCCGATGACGCCGCCATGAAAAAATCCGTGCTGTTGAGATACCGCGTCTGAAAACGGAAGTTCGATTTCGCAAGTGCCGGGAGAGACGGATACCAGCCCGGCGCCGAGATGACCCATGAGGCCCTGGGCATGGAAACTTTTTTTGATCCGCACCTGAAAATTCGGATCCTGGGCAATGAAGTCCGTCATCCCCACCCCCTCACGTCCCGACCTTGAATGGCGTGACCATTCCACGCAGCGTTTCGATGACGCTCAACGGTACCAGCTTTCCGGTCGCCGGATTATCGCCGGTCGGCACATTGGCGATGGTCATCTCGAACGCTACGGTGTCGGCATCGACCTTAATGGTGTGGGTATTGCGGGTCACCCCGGGGTCGGCCCAAACCTCATATTGAGTCTTGTCAGGGCCGATCCCGGCAAGGCCCAGGGCCACGGCGACATTGACATTGGCCGGAAATTTAGCCGCCGCCTCGGAAACCGGGCCTTGGAAGAGTTTCTTGGGCTCCTTGAGGCCATCGAGATCAATTCCCTGTTCGATCACGAAGGGCGCCTTTTTCAAACCACCGGGCGGTTTGCGGGTGATCATGGTGACGGATTGTATGGTGCCCAGGGCGGCTGCCCGCAATGCATCAAGACCAAGCAAGGCCCCTGTAGGTACAATAATGCGGGCGCCCGTCTCCCTGGCCGTATCAATCAGATCCATGCGGTTCAGCAATGAGGTGACGCTGATGGGCATGAACACACGCCCGGCCTTAATCGCCGGTTCGGCAATGTCCTGAAATTTGTCGGGCGGCGCACATTCAACGATAACGTCACAAAGGTCCGCCAATTCGGCAAGACCGACCAAGGGAACGGGGGTATTGAAACCGGCAATATTTTCGCGGGCGCGATCCTGGTTGCCCGATGCAACCGCCGTCAGGCGCAAGCCCGCTTCCAGTTCACCGATGCCGCTTCCATCCAACCAACGCGCGACTGGCAAACCGACCGTGCCGAGGCCGCCGATGCCAACCCTTAAAACGGCTTTTTCCGGTGCGGTCATGAAATGGGTGCTCCTAAGATGCCGTTTTTTTCTGTTTGTCCGACAGCAATGACGAACACTGGGCCTCTATACGGCTAATTTCCGACAATGTTTCTGCAATATCAGCCTGTTGACGTTCCAGGGTCGCCTTACGTTCATGAATTTTATCGATGAAGTGACGAAGTTGCGCCACCTCGGTGGGGTCAACATCGTACAGATCGATCATTTCCCGAATTTCTTCCAACGAAAACCCCAGCCGTTTGCCACGCATGATTAATCTCAAGCGCACGCGATCCCGGGGCGCGTACACCCGACGCTGCCCCTTCCGGGCCGGCGACAGCAGTCCCTTGTCTTCATAAAATCGAATGGTACGGGTGGTGACGTCGAATTCCCGGGCCAGTTCGGCTATGCCAAAGGTATCGGTCATAACCGCAGATTAACTTACGTTGACGTAAACGTAAAGAAACCTTGGGTTTTAGAACAACAGCAATGCCGCCAAGCCTAAGAATACGAAAAACCCGACGACGTCGGTGAGGGTGGTCAAAAAAACGCTAGATGCCACCGCCGGATCGATTCCCATCCGGTCCAGGGCCAAGGGAATGGTGGTCCCGGCTAGCCCCGCGACGAACATATTGACGATCATCGCCAATCCGATCACCACCCCTAATCCCACACTGCCGAACCATAACCAGACGACAATACCGATCAAAACGGCGAACAATACGCCGTTAAACACCCCGACCAAGGCTTCCTTGCCGATAACACGTACCGCGTTGGTCGACGTCAGCTCCTTCATCGCCAGCGCCCGGACGGCGACGGTCAGGGATTGCGTACCGGCATTGCCGCCCATGGAGGCGACAATGGGCATCAGTACCGCCAAGGCGACCATTTGTTCCAGAGTGGCATCGAATAGACCGATAACGATGGAAGCCAAGATTGCCGTGCCCAGATTGATCAACAGCCACATGAAACGGGCCCGCGTGGTATCCAGGGTGGCGTCATAAAGATCGTCTTCCTTAACGCCACCCAGAAACATGATGTCTTCTTCGTGTTCTTCATCAATCACATCAACCACATCATCGATGGTTACGGCGCCGACCAATCGCCCGCCATCATCCACCACCGGCGCTGAAACCAGGTCGCGCTGACGGAATACGAAAGCCACATCTTCCTGGTCGGTGGTCACCGGCAAAAGCTTCATTTCCGTTTCCATAATGTCGGTAACGGAAACCGGGCGCCTAGTCCGCAGAATACGGCTCAGCGGGATCGTGCCGACCGGCTTGTGTGACGGATCAACGACGAACAGGTCATAGAATTGAGTCGGTAACTCGTTTTCGCCCTCCCCATCATCACGATCGGCGCTTTTGCGGAGAAAATCGATGGTTTCACCGACGTTCCAGAACGTCGGGATCGTCACCACTTCGCGCTGCATCAGTCGACCTGCACTATCCTCCGGATAGGACAATCCTTCCTCGATCAGCGTCCTGTCGCCGACGGGGATGGCATCCAGAACCTGTTGCTGTTCGTCTTCGTCCAGTTCCTCGACGACTTCCAGCGCGTCGTCCGAATCCATCCCGACGATAAACGCCGCCACGTTTTCGACGCCCAAGCATTCGACGACGTGGTCACGTACGGTTTCGTCCAGTTCAGAGAGGATTTCCGAATCGAAATCGCTGCGCAGGATTTCAACAACGCGGGCGCGTTCGTCGGCGCCCAGGCGCTCCAGAAGGTCGGCCGCGTCCGCAGGGTGAAGCTCCCCCATGAGGGTGCGGACGCCCGCTTCGTCCCCCGAGACGAGGACGTTGAGAAAAACCTGTTCGGCCCCGGCCTCCAGGTCATGGACCTGCTCTTCGGATGGGATATCTTCGTTATCCATAACCCACTACCGCCACAAGCGACCTTCCATTATTATGACGAACCCCACAAAAAAAAGGCCCGTCGCGGTTGCGGCGGGCCTTGGAATTTGGTGCGGTCGAGAAGACTCGAACTTCCACGGGATTGCTCCCACAGCGACCTCAACGCTGCGCGTCTACCAGTTCCGCCACGACCGCAAATTCCTTTACA
>PTLL01000026.1 GCA_002938315.1 Alphaproteobacteria bacterium MarineAlpha3_Bin2
TGATTGCGCCGATCGCCATGGAAGATGGCTTGCGCTTCGCCATTCGCGAAGGCGGCCGCACCGTCGGTGCCGGCGTCGTTGCCAAGGTTATAGAGTAGAGGAATAACTTGCCGGCCCCATTCGGGGCCGGTGGTTTTTTATGGGACTGAAAGAAAATGGATCAACAAAGCATCCGAATTCGTCTAAAGGCGTACGATCACAGAGTTCTCGATCAGTCGGCGAAAGAGATCGTCAACACCGCCCAGAGGACAGGCGCCCAAGTTCGGGGCCCCATTCCTTTGCCTACGCGGATTGAAAAATTTACCGTGCTGCGTTCACCGCATATCGACAAAAAGTCGCGGGAACAGTTTGAAATCAGGACCCATAAACGGGTTCTGGACATTGTAGAACCGACCCAGCAAACCGTTGATGCCTTGATGAAACTCGACCTCGCTGCTGGGGTAAATGTTGAAATCAAGCTGTAACGGTTACTAGGGATAGGATTCGGGAATAGAGACGTCATGCGTACTGGTTTAATAGCTCGCAAGCTTGGAATGTCACGATTGTTTGGTGATGACGGCACACACGTGCCTGTTACCGTTCTGGACGCTGGCGACTGTCAGGTCGTTGCACAGAAGGTCCAGGATCGGGACGGATATAGTGCTCTGCAATTGGGCTTGGGAAAGGCGAAGGTGAAGAACGTCGGCAAGGCAATGCGCGGTCATTTTGCCAAGGCCAAGGTCGAGCCGAAACAGAAACTTGTTGAATTCCGGGTGTCTGAGGACGCCTTGGTCGACGTCGGCACTGAATTATCGGCGGCCCATTTTGTTACCGGCCAATTCGTTGATGTCACCGGAACGTCCATTGGTAAGGGCTTCGCCGGTGGTATAAAACGGCATGGGTTTAGCGGTTTGCGCGCCTCGCACGGCGTTTCGGTTTCACATCGCGCCCTTGGTTCAACCGGCCAGTGCCAGGACCCGGGCAAGGTGTTCAAGGGCAAGAAAATGGCCGGTCAAATGGGTAATGTTCGTGTCACGGCACAAAACCTTAAGGTCGTCGGGACTGATACTGAACGCGGTCTCATTCTGGTCAAGGGCGCGGTTCCCGGTTCCAAGGGTGGGTACGTGCGAATTTCCGACGCGGTCAAAAAGCAACTCCCCGATGGTGCGCCTTTCCCCTGCATGGTGAAAGGCCAGGAAACATCAGCCGTGGTTGAAGAGGAAGAGACTGTCGAGGCGGTCGAAGAAACGGTTGATCAAGACGCCGCTCCTGATCAAGAAGCAACCGTTGAAGATGCACCGAAACAAGAAACCGAAGAAGCACCGGCCGAAGATGGGGCCGATAAAGATAAAGCCGAAGGAAAAGAGGACTAATCGGTCATGCAGTGCGACGTCATAACACTTGCTAACAAGAAGACAGGCACCATCGAACTCGACGATGCCGTTTTCGGGACCGATGTTCGCCGCGACATCATGGCCCGCGCCGTTAATTGGCAATTGGCCAAGCGCCGTGCCGGTGCCGCGAAGACCAAGGGCCGTAGCGAGGTCAAAGCTTCCAAGTCAAAACCTTTTGCCCAAAAGGGTGGTGGCCGGGCGCGTCAGGGCACGACGGTGGCTCCGCAGATGCGTGGCGGCGGCGTTGCTTTTGGACCCCAGGTTCGCTCCCACGCTCACAAATTGCCGAAAAAAATTCGTCTGTTGGCTTTGAAATCGGCCCTGAGCGCCAAGCAGGCCGAAGGCAAACTAGTCGTTATTGACGAAGCCAAATTGAAGAAGGCCAAGACCCAAGATTTGTTAAAGCAGCTGGAAAAACTGAGTTGGGGCAGGGCCCTGGTTATCGATGGTGCCGAAGTTGACGTCAACTTTGCCCAGGCTGCTGGAAACATTCACAACATTGATGTCCTGCCAAGCGCCGGCGCTAATGTTTATGATATCCTGCTCCGCGATACTCTGGTGCTGACCCGTGATGGTGCCGAAAAATTGACGGAGCGGTTAAAATGAGGAAATACACTGGCCGCGACGTCAAACCCAGCAAGGGCAGAATTTACGAGTTGATCAGATCCCCTGTGGTGACGGAAAAGGCGACTCTTATTTCCGAATTTAACCAAGTTACCTTCCGGGTACCTTTGGACGCCAATAAGTTTGAGATCAAAGCGGCGGTTGAAGACTTGTTTAAAGTCAAGGTCACGGCGGTCAATACCCTTCGTAAGAAGGGCAAGGTTAAACGCTTCCAGGGCTATATCGGAAAGCAGGTTGAAACGAAAAAAGCAGTCGTCACGCTGGCCGAAGGCCAGTCCATTGACGTTATGACTGGCATTTAGACGGGACTTGAGACGACCATGGCATTGAAATCATTCAATCCGACCACACCGGGACGCCGCGGCCTTGTGCTTGTTGACCGTTCCGGACTTTGGAAGGGAAAACCGGAAAGGTCCCTGACCGAAGGCCTAAAGAGCATGGGTGGCCGCAATAACCATGGTCGGATCACCGCGCGCCGCCGTGGCGGAGGGCATAAACGCCGTTATCGCATTATCGATTTTAAACGATTGAAGTACGATATGGAGGCGACGGTCGAAAGACTTGAATACGATCCCAATCGGACCGCGTTCATCGCGCTGGTTAAGTACAGCGATGGCGACCTTAGTTACATTCTAGCACCGCAGCGGTTACGGGCAGGGGACAAGGTCATTTCTGGCAAGGCGGTCGATATCAAACCCGGCAACGCCATGCCCATGCAAAGCATTCCTGTCGGCACCATCATTCACAACATTGAAATGAAGGTCGGCAAAGGCGGTCAAATTGCCCGGTCTGCTGGCACCTATGCTCAGATCATTGGTAAGGATCAAGGCTACGCTCAGTTGAGGCTTAGCTCCGGCGAACTGCGTTTGGTTCGTGCGGAATGCATGGCGACCATCGGTGCCGTTTCCAACCCGGACCAACAAAACATCAAACTTGGTAAAGCCGGACGAAAGCGCTGGCTTGGCAAACGCCCGCAGGTTCGCGGCGTCGCCATGAATCCCATCGATCACCCTCATGGTGGTGGCGAAGGACGTACTAGCGGCGGCCGTCATCCGGTGACGCCCTGGGGAAAGCCCACCAAAGGAAAGAGAACTCGTTCCAACAAAAAGACGGATCGCTTGATTATGCGCCGCCGTCACGCGAAGAAATAGGAGGACGCCCCCGTGCCCCGTTCCATTTGGAAAGGACCTTTTGTCGACGGCTATCTGCTTAAAAAAGCGGAAGCAATCCGTGCGGCTGGGCGTAACGACGTCATTAAGACTTGGTCCCGGCGTTCTACGGTGCTGCCACAGTTCGTTGGTTTGACCTTCGGCGTTTATAACGGCCACAAATTTATTCCGGTATTGGTGACCGAAGACATGATCGGTCACAAACTCGGCGAGTTTTCACCGACCCGTATGTACTACGGCCATACGTCAGACAAGAAAGCGCGGAGAGACTAGGTCATGGGTAAGAATTCTTTCGGGCGTGGCTTGGCCGATAACGAAGCCTTGGCTTTTGCCAAAAACATTCGTGTCAGCCCGCAAAAATTGAACTTGGTGGCCGAATCCATCAGGGGCAAGAGCTGTGAATCTGCCCTTGCCGAATTGGAATTCTCAAGACGGCGGATTTCCGGTGAGGTCAAAAAGCTTTTGGAAAGCGCCATCGCCAATGCCGAAAATAATCACCAATTGGATGTCGACAAACTTTTTGTGGCGGAAGCGACGGTGGGCAAGGGCATCGTTATGAAACGTTGGCGCGCCCGTGCCCGTGGCCGGGTTGGCCGCATTCAGAAGCCTTTCAGCAATATGCGCTTGATTGTTCGCGAGCGTGAGGAGACAGCTTAATGGGACAAAAAGTTAACCCCATCGGCCTGCGCTTAGGAATCAATCGCACCTGGGATTCTCGCTGGTTCGCGGATGGCAATTACGCAGAGCTTTTGCATGAGGATTTAAAAATTCGGGAATACCTTCTCGACCGCCTGTCTCAGGCCGGCGTTTCAAAGATCCTGATCGAAAGGCCCGCGAAAAAAGCCCGTGTTACCATCCATACGGCGCGACCCGGTGTCGTCATTGGCAAGAAGGGCGTCGATATCGAAAATCTGCGCCGCGAAATTTCCAAGATGACCGGTTCGGAAGCCCATTTGAACATCGTCGAGATACGTAAACCCGAAATTGAGGCCCAGCTGGTCGCGGAAAACGTTGCCCAACAGATGGAGCGCCGGGTTTCGATCCGCCGCGCCATGAAGCGCGTCGTTCAGGCCGCCATGAGGCTTGGCGCTGAGGGTATCCGGATCAATTGCGCCGGCCGTTTGGGCGGTGCTGAAATCGCTCGCACCCAATGGTACCGCGAAGGCCGGGTGCCGTTGCATACGCTGCGCGCCAATATTGATTACGGTGAGGCGACGGCCCATACCACCTATGGCACCTGTGGCGTCAAGGTTTGGATCTACAAGGGTGAAATTATGGCTCACGATCCCATGGCTTTGGACAAACAGGCACAGGACCAGCAGCCTCAGCGTTAATAGCTGGGTTTGTGAGAAAGTAACAGGAAGAAATAAATGCTAAGTCCGAAAAATTTAAAATACCGGAAGGCCCATAAGGGCCGTATCCACGGTAAGGCCAAGGGCGGCAGTGCGCTCAATTTTGGCTCTTTCGGTCTTAAGGCGATGCAGCCGGAACGCGTTACTGCGCGCCAGATCGAGGCTGCCCGGCGGGCCATGACCCGCCATATGAAACGTGCCGGCCGCGTTTGGATCAGGGTATTTCCGGATGTGCCGGTTTCGAAGAAACCCGCCGAAGTTCGCCAGGGCAAAGGCAAGGGGTCGGTTGAATTCTGGGCCTGTAGGGTCAAACCGGGCCGGATCATGTTTGAGGTTGACGGGGTGTCTGCAGAAGTCGCCAGACGGGCGTTCGAACTCGCTGCCGCCAAGTTGCCGATAAAAACTAAATTCGTAACCCGATTGGGAGAAGAGGTGTAACGCCATGAAAGCCGAAGATGTGCGTGCCAAATCGGATGATGAACTGAAAGAGCAGTTGTTGGACCTTCGTAAGGAATCATTCAATCTGCGTTTTCAAAGAGTTAGCGGGCAGTTGGAGAACACGGCTCGAGTCCGCGATGTGCGGCGCACGATTGGGCAGGTCAAGACGATTATCAATGAACGCCGCCTCGCTTCGGTCAAGGCGTCCTAAGGAGTAAGAAGACAATGCCTAAACGCGTGATGCAGGGTTTCGTTGTTAGCGACAAGATGGACAAAACGGTGACCGTAAAGGTTGAACGGCGGATCATGCATCCGCTGTACAAAAAGTTCATTCGCCGGTCCAAGAAATATGCCGCCCACGATGAGGCTAACACCTGCAAGGTCGGCGATACGGTTAGCATTCGGGAATGTAAGCCGATTTCAAAACGCAAGAAATGGGAAGTGCTGAGCGAGGGTGCCTAAGGGCGAGTCGCAACGTACGAAGTAAGGACAATAGACGATGATTCAAGTCGAGACGAATTTAGAGGTTGCCGACAATTCGGGCGCCCGCCGCATTCAGTGCATAAAAGTGCTGGGTGGCTCCAAGCGCCGGTATGCCTCTGTGGGTGACGTCATCGTCGTTACCATTAAAGAGGCTATTCCGCGCGGCCGCGTCAAAAAAGGCGAAATCGCAAAAGCTGTCGTCGTCAGAACAGCCAAGGACATCCGTCGTCCAGATGGTTCGGCAATTCGGTTTGATTCCAATGCCGCCGTGCTGATCAATCCGCAGGGCGAGCCCATTGGCACCCGTATTTTCGGCCCAGTTACCCGTGAACTGCGCGCCAAAAAATACATGAAAATTATTTCTCTGGCGCCCGAGGTATTGTGATGGCTGCAAAATTAAAAATTAAAAAAGGGGATCGGGTCATTGTTATCTCCGGCAGGGACAAGGGCAAAACCGGCGACGTCCTGAAAGTCACACCGGTCAAGAACCGCGCCATCGTTCAAGGCGTCAACATGATCAAACTCCACCAACGGCCTAGTCAGACCGTGCAAGGCGGAATCGTTGAAAAAGAAGCTGCCATCGATATTTCCAACCTGGCCCATATTGACCCCAAGGACCAACAAGCCACCCGCGTCGGTTTCAAGGTTCTTGAAGGTGGCCGTAAAGTTCGCTTTGCCAAACGCTCTGGCGAAGTCATCGACACGTAAACGGATACATACGTATGACACGCTTGCAAGAACATTACCAAAGCACGGTCAAACTGGACCTGATAAAGGAATTCGGTTACAAAAACGCCATGCAGACACCCCGGTTGGATAAAATCGTCATCAACATGGGTGTCGGCGAAGGCGCTTTGGACAAGAAAAAAGTCGTTGCCGCGGCGGAGGAATTGGCCCTGATCGCCGGTCAAAAAGCGGTCATTACCAAAGCCAAAAAATCCATCGCCGCCTTCAAGTTGCGCGATGGCATGACGGTCGGCTGCAAAGTCACACTTAGACGTCATCGCATGTATGAATTTCTTGACCGTCTGATCACTATTGCCCTGCCTAGGGTTCGCGATTTTCGCGGTATTCCTTCCACCAGTTTTGACGGTTCAGGAAATTTTGCCCTTGGCTTGAAAGAACAAATCGTTTTCCCGGAAATCGATTATGACCAGGTTGCCCAAATCAGGGGGTTGAATGTGGTGATTTGCACCACCGCTAAAACCGATGACGAGGCAAGGGCGCTGCTGAAGGGGTTCGACATGCCATTCAGCGGTAGGGATCTTGAAAAAGAGAAAGAAGAGGAAGCCGCCCGCCGGGCCGAACAGGAAGCAGTGAAGCAAGCCGCCCGTGATGCGCTGAGAGAAGTTGAAGACGCCGAAAACCCAGACGACTCTGACGAAGGCGACAATACTGATGACAAGCCCGCCGAATCGGCGAAGGCCGACGCCCCCGAAGCCTCGGGTAGCGACGACTCTAAGGGAGATGGCCCCAATGGCTAAAAAAAGCTCGATCGAAAGAAACAAGAAACGGATTCGCTTGGCTGAGAAATACGCGGCTAAGCGCGCGGCCCTTAAAGCCGACGCCAATGATCAGTCGATTTCGCCGGAAGACCGTTTTGCCGCCAACATCAAGCTGTCTCAATTGCCACGAAATTCGGCAGTGGTTCGCCAGAGGCTGCGTTGTGAACTTTCAGGTCGCCCGCGTGGGAATTACCGCAAATTCAAAATCAGCCGCATTGCGTTACGCAAATTGGCCTTGTCTGGGCAAATTCCCGGCATGGTCAAGTCCAGCTGGTAAGGAGAGACGTTTAATGTCTATGACCGATCCTTTGGCCGATATGCTGACCCGCATCCGTAATGGACAGCGGGCAAAAAAAACCAAGGTTACGTCCCCGGCGTCAAAATTGCGCGCCAATGTTCTTGATGTTCTCAAGCGGGAAGGGTTTATCCGCAACTTCACCCAGAACGAAGTCCGTTCCGGGATCATGGAGATTGAAATAGAGCTGAAATATCACGAGGGTGACCCCGTAATCCGTGAAATTAGCCGTGTTTCAACGCCTGGCCGGCGCGTGTATTCAGGCATTAAGGATTTGCCCCGAATTTATGACGGTCTAGGTATTTCGATCCTGTCAACGCCCCGGGGCGTGCTTTCCGATTCTGAGGCACGCGATCAAAACGTCGGTGGCGAAATTCTTTGCCAGGTTTTTTAAGGTCTGTAGCGGAACGAGTGGAAGATTCTTATGTCGCGAATTGGTAAAACCCCAGTGGAAATCCCGGACGGCGTTAGCGTCGATATTGCCGGTCAAATGGTTACCGTTAAGGGAAAGCTGGGCGAACTCAGCACGACCCTGACCGATGACGTGGAAATTGGCCAAGAGGGAAATTTGCTGTCCCTGAAGCTACGGAATGACAGTTCCCGGGCCCGTAAGATGTGGGGAACGTCCCAGAGCATTCTCAACAATTTGGTAACTGGCGTGAACGAGGGATACTCTCGTAATTTGGAAATCCAGGGCGTTGGGTACCGGGCACAAGTCCAAGGTAAAGAATTAGTCCTTCAACTGGGATTTAGTCACGAAGTCCGGTTCCCCGTTCCCGAAGGCATTAATATTCAGTGCTCCGATCAAACCCATATTTCCGTTACTGGAAATGACAAGGCGCGGGTCGGCCAAACGGCCGCCGAGATCAGGAGCTTCCGCCCACCGGAGCCTTATAAAGGCAAGGGCATTAGATATGAAGGTGAGTATGTTTTCCGTAAGGAAGGCAAGAAGAAGTAATGGCCAATTCAAAGCAATTATTCAATCGGCGTAAGGGACGTACGCGTCAGAAAATTCAACGTAAATCCGAACTACGGCCCCGGTTGTCCGTTTTTCGGTCCGGCAAGCATATCTATGCCCAGGTGATTGATGACCGTCAGCAAGTTACTGTGGCGGCGGCCTCAACCCTTGATAAAGACTTGCGGAGCAAATTAAAAAGCGGTGCCGATGTCGATGCCGCTGGCCAGGTTGGAAAAACCATCGCTGAGAGGGCAATCGCAAAAGGGATCAAGGATGTTGTCTTCGACCGTGGCGGGTACAAGTTCCATGGTCGGGTCAAAGCTTTGGCCGATGCCGCCCGCGAGGGCGGACTGAGTTTCTAGGAGAATACGAATGGCGGAAGAAAAAACCCCCTCACCACAAAACCGAGGCGGCCCCGGAGGTGGACCTGGCAGAGGCCGTCCTGGCGGTGGCCGGGGTGGTTCCCGCGGTGGAAGAGGTCGCGATAATCAACGCGAAGAAGGCGACGACCTTCTCGATAAACTGGTGCACATCAATCGTGTCGCCAAGGTGGTCAAGGGTGGCCGACGGTTTTCGTTCGGCGCCCTGGTCGTCGTTGGTGATGGGCGGGGCCGGGTCGGTTTTGGCACCGGCAAGGCCCGGGAAGTTCCCGAAGCCATTCGCAAAGCGACCGATCAGGCCAAGCGTAAGATGGTCCAAATCCCTCTCAGGGAAGGTCGGACCTTACATCACGACGTTCAAGGTCGTTATGGCGCCGGACGCGTGGTCCTCAGGTCGGCGCCTCCGGGAACGGGCATTATTGCCGGTGGTCCCATGCGGGCCGTGTTCGAGACCATGGGCGTTCAGGATGTAGTTGCCAAATCAATCGGATCCGCCAACCCCCATAATATGGTCAAGGCCACGTTCCAGGCTCTTCAGAATTGTTCCTCACCCAGAAGCGTTGCTATCCGGCGCGGTAAAAAGGTTGCCGATATCGTTTCTCGCCGCGGTGGCGCCCCGGCGGAAGCCCAGGCTAAGGAATAAGTCCATGGCTGATAGTAAGAAAGCAGGGACCGTTAAAGTCACTCAAACCCGTAGCCCTATTGGACGGCCGGGGGATCAACGCGCCACCTTGATCGGGCTGGGTCTCAACAAAATGAACAAAACGCGTGAGCTTGAGAATACGCCCGCCGTCCAGGGCATGATTGACAAAGTTCGTCATCTGGTCCGTGTGGATGAAGGCTGAGATAAGGAAGTTAAAGGCATGCGACTTAATGAATTAAAAGACCGCCAAGGCGCACGCAAGGCCCGTAAAAGGGTCGGTCGTGGTATGGGGTCTGGAACCGGAAAGACTTCCGGCAGAGGTCATAAAGGCCAGAAATCCCGAAGCGGTGTCTCTCTTCTCGGTTTCGAAGGCGGGCAGATGCCTCTATACCGGCGTCTTCCGAAACGCGGGTTTAAGAATCCTTTTTCCAAGGACTATGCGGAGCTTACCCTGGGCGATCTTGAGAATGCAGTGGCCAAGGGAAAAGTCAATTCCAAGAAGCCCATAACCGAAGATGCGTTGCGTGATGGCGGCGTGGTCAAGAAAAGCCGCGACGGGGTACGGTTACTTGCAACGGGTGAATTGAAGGCCAAGTTATCCATTGAAGTGACAGGTGCGACGAAGGGCGCCATTGCCGCCGTTGAAAAGGCAGGTGGCAGCATTACCGTCACGCCGCCAACACCCAGAGTTGAAGGCAAGGGAAGGGCACGTCACCGCAAATTCAAGGAAGGTGCTGACGATAAGGGTAAGAAAAAAGCCAAACCCGAAGCTGACGGACAAGCCGAGAATAAAGCCAAGGAAAAGGCTGATAGTGGCAAAAAAGCCAAGGAAGATGGGGCCAGCGAGAACGGCCAAGAGGAAAGTTAAAGAAAGCCCATGGCATCAGCGGCCGAACAATTTGCGTCAAATTTGAATTTCGGGGCCTTCGCTAAAGCCACTGAACTGAAGAAGCGTATTTGGTTTACTCTTGCCGCTTTGATTATCTATCGTTTGGGGACGTATATCCCATTGCCTGGAATCAATCCGGCGGTGTTGAAGGATATTTTTCAACAAAACCAGGGCGGTATCCTAGGCATGTTCGATATGTTTGCCGGCGGCGCGTTGAGCCGGATGACCATTTTCGCCCTTAACATCATGCCGTACATTTCGGCCTCCATCATCATGCAGTTGATGACTGCGGTGTCTCCTCAATTGGAGGCGTTAAAGAAAGAAGGCGAGGCCGGTCGCAAAAAAATCAATCAATACACCCGCTACGGTACCGTCTTGATTGCGGCGCTACAGGCCTATGGAATATCCGCCGGTATTGAAGGGATGAGTTCCAGCGCCGGCCCCGCGGTTGCGGAACCCGGTTTATTCTTCCGCTTTCAAGTGGTTGTGACGCTGGTCGGTGGAACAATTTTCCTGATGTGGCTGGGTGAACAGATCACAGCCAGGGGTGTTGGCAACGGAATTTCTCTGATTATTTTCTCCGGTATCGTCGCCAATCTTCCCAGCGCCCTAGCCGGCACCTTGGAACTTGGACGGACAGGGGCATTGTCCACCGGGTTTATCATATTGCTCTTGTTGATGTCCGTCGGCGTTATTTTCTTTATTGTTTTCGTGGAACGCGCTCAGCGCCGGATTCTTATCCAATATCCAAAACGCCAACGCGGCAACAAAATGTCCGGCGGCGAAAGTTCTCATTTACCGTTGAAGATTAATACGGCCGGGGTTATTCCCCCGATTTTTGCATCGTCTCTTTTGTTGATGCCGATCACGATTATTGGTTTTTCGGCTGGTACTGGGCCTGAGTGGTTGACCCAGGCGGCCGCCTATTTGGGACGCGGCCAGCCCGTTTATTTGATTATTTATATATCAATGGTCGTGTTTTTTGCCTTTTTCTATACGGCGGTGGTTTTCAATCCTGCTGATACGGCTGACAACCTAAAGAAATACGGTGGGTTCATCCCCGGTATCCGTCCCGGGAAAAACACCACGGAATATTTAGACTGGGTTCTGACCCGGTTGACCGTTGTCGGCGCCGCATATTTGGCGGCAATTTGCCTTTTGCCGGAACTATTAATTTCTCGTTATTCGGTGCCGTTCTATTTTGGCGGCACAAGTTTGTTAATCGTCGTGACCGTTACCATGGATACGGTCGCTCAAGTGCAGTCTCATTTACTTGCCCATCAATATGAAGGGTTGATTAAAAAATCGAAACTCAGAGGCCGCCGCTAATGAATGTGATTTTGGTGGGCCCCCCTGGAGCGGGCAAAGGAACCCAAGCGCAACGATTTCAGGAGACCCATTCCATTATCCAGTTGTCTACAGGTGATATGCTTCGCGAGGAAGTGGCTTCCGGCAGCGAACTGGGTAAGCAGTTCAAGGAAGTGATGGATTCCGGCACCTTGGTGCCCGACGATATGATTATCTCAATGATTTCATCCCGCATTGGTAAGGATGATTGCAAAATTGGGTTCATTTTGGACGGATTTCCGCGGACCACGCCCCAGGCCAAGGCTTTGGACCAAATGCTTGGTGAAAAAGAGCTCAAAATTGACCATGTCATTGAAATGAAGGTTGATGATGACGCAATGGTCAAACGGATCACCGGTCGATATACCTGTGCCCAATGTGGGGCTGGCTATCACGATGAGTTTCAACAACCTGAAAGGGAAGGCGTTTGTGATCATTGCGAGAGCAAGGAGTTCACCCGACGCGACGATGATAATCCAGAAACCGTTCGATCCAGGCTTCAGGCCTACCATGATCAAACGGCACCGATCCTAGGCTATTACAACAAAAAAGGCGTAATGGAGACTGTTGATGGAATGGCCGCCATTGATGACGTGACGGAGCAAATGAATGCCATTTTGGGGTAGTCAAAAGGGGCATAAAAGTGCCGTAGTTCCTGTTGACTTGAAGCGGTCAACCCCTATAATCGCGCCTCTTCCGGGCACCCAACGGGCACAAAATATTGTTTTTTTCCAAGCTTTAAGGAGAACGAGCCTTGGCGCGTATTGCTGGCGTTAATATTCCTACTGGTAAGCGAGTCGTTGTTGCACTTACTTATATCCACGGTATCGGTCATACCTCCTCGCGAAAAATTTGCGCGGACATTGGAATCCCGTCCGAGCGTCGGGTGAATGACCTGACCGATGACGAACTTGGCCGGATCCGTGAAACCATCGATAAGGATTTCCAGGTCGAAGGCGATCTTCGCCGCGAAGTTGCAATGAACATCAAACGGTTGATGGACCTTGGTTGCTACCGGGGATTGCGCCATCGTCGTGGGCTTCCTGTCCGTGGGCAGCGAACCCATACCAATGCACGCACCCGTAAGGGGCCAGCAAAAACTATCGCGGGCAAGAAAAAGACCGTTTAGGCTCAGCTAGAGGATCAATATGGCAAAATCAACAACCCAACGGCCGCGTCGCCGTGAACGCAAGAACATCGTGTCGGGCGTGGCCCATGTAAATGCCACCTTCAACAACACGATGATTACAATTTCCGATGCACAGGGTAACGCCATTGCCTGGTCGTCGGCAGGTTCTCAGGGGTTTAAGGGCTCTAGAAAATCCACCCCCTATGCCGCCCAAGTTGCGGGCGAGGACGCCGGACGGAAAGCCATGGAACATGGCATGAAAATCCTCGAAGTTCAGGTTAAAGGGCCCGGGTCGGGCCGTGAATCGGCTTTGCGCGCTCTGCAAGCCGTCGGTTTCACGATTACCGCTATTCGTGACGTGACTCCGATACCCCATAATGGTTGTCGGCCCCGGAAACGTCGGCGGGTTTAAGACGGATTGTATATGCCGCATTCAGTGCGGCGGGATGAATGGTTTCATTCCAAATAATTGCCGGTCCGGAATGGATTTGGTGTTTTGTATTTTGGGAAGGCTCTTTTCAAAGGGTCTTCTATTAACGTCGTGAGTGTGAGGTCACACAAGTGTTTCAAAAAAACTGGAAAGAACTAATCAAACCGACAAAACTCGATGTGCAGCCGGGTGCCGATGCGGCGCGTACGGCGACCATTGTTGCCGGGCCGCTTGAAAGAGGCTTCGGCCTGACCCTCGGTAATGCGTTGAGGCGGGTCCTATTGTCGTCTTTACAAGGAGCCGCGGTGACGTCGGTGCAGATCGATGGCGTTCTTCACGAATTTTCCGCAATTCCGGGCGTCCGCGAAGATGTTACGGACATCGTGCTTAACATTAAATCCCTCGATATTAAGTTATCGGCGGAAGGCTCAAAGCGCTTAACACTTAAGGGGTCAGGCCCCGGTGAGGTTAAAGCGGCGGATATCGAAACTGGCGCTGATGTCGAAATCATGAATCCGGACCTTGTTCTTTGTCACTTGGATAAGGGCGCCAAGCTGAGCATGGAGCTGACCGTGGAAAATGGCAAAGGGTATGTGCCGGCGGTCCAAAACCGGCCGGAAGAAAGCCCCATCGGTCTAATTCCGGTGGATGCAGTGTTTTCGCCAGTGCGTAAGGTGACCTATAAGGTTGATAACTCCCGTGTCGGTCAGGTCACTGACCACGATAAACTTAGCCTGGAAGTGACAACCAGCGGCGTTGTTACGCCGGAGGATGCTGTCGCCTTGGCCGCACGTATTCTGCAAGACCAGTTGGGTTTGTTCATCAACTTCGATGAACCGCAAGCCGCTCTTGCCGAAGATCGCGAAGAAGAACTGCCGTTTAATAAAAACCTGCTTCGCAAGGTGGATGAACTTGAACTTTCGGTGCGTTCGGCCAATTGCTTGAAGAACGACAACATCATCTACATCGGTGATCTGGTTCAAAAAAGCGAAACGGACATGTTGCGAACCCCGAACTTTGGACGTAAATCGCTGAATGAAATTAAGGAAGTTTTGGGTCAAATGAGCCTGCATTTGGGCATGGAAATTCCCAATTGGCCGCCCGAAAACATTGAAGACTTGGCAAAGAGGCTAGACGAACCGTTCTAAGCGGACGACAACCGGCCCACAAAAGTAAGAACGAAAATGCGTGCGTGTAAAATGGCACGCGCACGGAAACAAAAAGGAGCCTGAATCATGCGCCACCGTAATGGTGCCCGAAAACTCAATCGGACCAGCAGTCACCGAAAGGCGATGTTTTCAAACATGGCCGTGTCATTGTTGATTCACGAGCAGATCAAGACGACCCTGCCGAAGGCCAAAGAACTCCGCCGCATCGCCGACAAAATGATTACGTTGGGAAAACGCGGGACTTTGCATACCCGCCGTCAGGCTTTTTCCTACCTTCGCGACGATGCTGCGCTTTCAAAATTGTTTGGGACCTTAGCCGAACGTTATAAGGACAGGAGTGGTGGTTACACCCGGGTGTTGAAGGCAGGCTTTCGCTATGGTGATAATGCGCCGGTGGCGGTGATCGAGCTGGTCGACCGTGATGTTGACGCAAAGGGAGCCGAAGACAAGGCCCGCCATGCCCTAGAGCATGAAAATGAACCCCAGGCCGAAGAGGTTTAAAACGAATTGTTTGTTTCAATGTTCGGTATTTTAAGGGCAGCCTTCGTGGCTGCCTTTTTCTTTATCGGGATGTTAAATTGACTGGGGCGAATGTGGCGTTGAGATAAAAAATGAAAATCGCGAACATTAAATTTTATTCCTTGTTCACAATAACGCTGGCGGCGTTGATGATGGCTGGCTCGGTTGTTGCGGCGGCTGAAAAACAGGTGCCATCTTCGAAAGCCGAAGTCCAATTTTCTTTTGCGCCATTGGTTAAAAATACGGCGCCGGCGGTGGTTAATATTTATGCTCGCAAAATTGTTCGACAACGCGGTCATACGCCATTGTTCGACGACCCTTTCTTTCGGCAGTTTTTTGGCCGAGAGTTTGGTTTTGGTCAACCTCGTAAACAGGTTCAAAACTCCCTGGGTTCCGGCGTTATCGTTCGTTCCAACGGCCTTATTGTCACTAACAAACACGTCATCGAAGGTGCCGATCAAATCAACGTGGTTCTCGCCGACCGGCGGGAATTTTCCGCAACCTTGGTCATGACCGATGCAAGTACGGACCTTGCAGTTTTGCAAGTGGACACCGGGGGAAAATCCCTGCCCATGCTTGAACTTAGTGATTCTGATGATCTTGAGGTCGGGGACCTGGTTCTGGCCATCGGCAATCCGTTCGGTGTCGGCCAGACGGTGACCAGCGGCATTGTTTCGGCATTGGCCCGCACCCGGGTTACTTCGTCGGATTTAAATTTTTTCATCCAAACCGACGCCGCCATTAACCCCGGAAATTCCGGCGGCGCTTTAGTGTCCCTTGGCGGTAAATTGGTCGGTGTGAACACCGTTATATTTTCAAAATCAGGGGGTTCGTTGGGTATCGGCTTCGCTATACCGGCGAATATGGTGCGCGCGGTTATTAATGGCATGACAAAAAACGGACAGCTGGTGCGGCCATGGTTGGGGGCCGTAGGTCAACCGGTAAAACATGATATTGCCACTTCCCTTGGCTTATTCCGTCCTTCCGGGGTGCTAATCAATAAAGTCTATAAAGGTGCCGCTGCCGCTACCGCCGGGGTTCGGGTCGGTGACGTGATTTTGGCTCTCGATGGCCATGAAGTTAACGATCAACAAGCGCTTCGCTACCGTATAGCGACTTTGTCGGTGGGGAGTACGGCGCCACTACAGGTTTGGCGTCGAAAAAAAGTCCTTGAATTGAACCTGTCACTGGCGCCGCCTCCCGAGACGCCGCCCCGTAATGTTACGGTCCTGGAAGGCCACCAACCATTGTCCGGCGCTAGGGTCGCCAATATGTCGCCTGGGTTTGCCATAGAGGTCGGATTGGATCCTTTTGCCAGAGGGGTGATGATCGTCGATTTGCAACGGGGTACGCCCGCCAATCGCCTGCGGTTTCGGATTGGGGACATGGTGCGTGGCGTCAACGGTAAAAAGGTTGCCAATGTCACCCAATTACAATCCTTGTTGTCCATGAAGACCGGGAAATGGGAAATTAATTTTGAACGGGGCGGAAAAGTACTGAACCTGGTAATTAATGGATAAACTGGGTTTTTGTGTGGGTTGGCTCTGGTACTGATAATGCGATAATCTTTATATCCGACTTTATGAGGAGGATGTAACGATGGCTGGCAAGGAAATAACCATCAAAGCCGCTGATGGCGGCGATTTCATGGGCTACCTTGCGATGCCCGAAACCGAAAGCGGCCCCGGCGTTGTCGTTATTCAGGAAATTTTCGGTGTCAACGATTTCATGCGGGAGATCACTGATAGTTATGCTAAGGCAGGGTATATGGCTCTTTGCCCCGATTTGTTTTGGCGCCAAGAACCGAACATCCAGCTAACCGACCAATCGGAAGAAGAATGGGCTCGGGCGTTTGAATTATTTAGCGGTTTTGATCTGGATAAGGGTGTCCAGGATTTAGATTCCACTATTGAGACCCTACGTGTCCTTGATGGATGTTCCGACAAAGTCGGTACAGTCGGGTTTTGCTTAGGTGGCCGGCTCGCCTATTTGTCGGCGACGCGGACCAAGGCTGATGCTGCGGTCGGGTATTATGGGGTTATGTTGACGGAACACCTTAATGAGACGATCAACGCGCCGTTGGTCCTGCATGTGGCTACCGAGGACGAATACATGCCCAAGGAGCAACAGGACGAAATGCAAGCCGGGCTGGCCGGAAACGATAAGGTTATGATCTATGTCTACGAAGGCCAGAGCCATGCTTTTGCGCGCGCCGGCGGCGAGCATTTTGACCAAGCCTCGGCAGATGCCGCTAGCGAACGAACCCTGGATCATTTTCGGGTGCATTTGGGCTAAGCCGCCAGAAACGCACCCTTTACCCCTGATACCATAGGCCGTGGAGGATATGAGTACGCTCTTTGAATTTGCCGCTCCCCATCCCTTGGCAGACAGGTTGAGGCCAAATAAGTTGGCCGATGTCGTCGGTCAAGATCATTTGCTTCAAGGCGATGGGCCGATCGCCCGGATGACGGCTTCTGGAAATTTGATCTCGATCATCTTTTGGGGCCCGCCGGGTACCGGAAAAACCACTATTGCGCGGCTTCTGGCAGACCAAACCAATCTATATTTCGAACCGCTATCGGCGGTGTTTTCGGGGGTTGCCGATTTGCGTAAGGTTTTCGAGACGGCCAAAAGCAAACGCGAAATGGGGCAGGGGACGCTTTTGTTTATTGATGAGATTCACCGCTTCAACCGGGCGCAACAAGACGGCTTTCTTCCTTATGTCGAGAATGGAACCGTAATCCTGGTTGGCGCGACGACGGAAAATCCCTCGTTTGAGCTCAACGCGGCTTTATTGTCCAGAACCCAGGTTTTGGTGTTGAACCGGTTGGCCGATAATGCACTTGAAGAATTGTTGGTGCGCGCTGAATCAGAGGAAGCCCGAACCCTGCCGTTGGTTTCCGATGCCCGTACCGCCCTACGCGCCATGGCAGATGGAGATGGTCGGTATTTACTAAATATGGCAGAAGCGGTACTGGCGCTACCCCCCGAACCTTTGATCGATACCGCCCAACTCGCCGAGGTCGTGCAGCGCCGGGTTCCAATATATGACAAATCCCAGGAAGGTCATTACAACCTGATCAGCGCGTTGCATAAGTCCCTTCGCGGTTCGGATACGAATGCGGCGCTCTATTGGCTTGCCCGGATGTTATCCGGTGGCGAAGACCCACGGTACATCGCTCGCCGTTTACTTCGTTTTGCTTCCGAAGACATTGGATTGGCCGACCCACAGGCATTAGTCCAGGCCATTGCGGCTTGGGAAGCATTTGAACGCTTGGGTTCACCGGAAGGGGAATTGGCCATTGCTCAATGCGTAATTTATCTGGGCACGGCACCCAAATCCAACGCCGCCTATAAGGCAGAAAAGGCCGCGGCCAAGGCGGCCAAGGAGAACGGGTCGCTCGATCCCCCTAAACATATCCTTAATGCACAGACGTCTTTGATGAAGGACTTAGGCTACGGCGACGGTTATGAATACGACCACAACACCGAAGAAGGTTTCTCTGGTCAGAATTATTTTCCGGATGGTATGGACCGGCATCAATTTTACCTACCGGCGGAACGGGGTTTCGAAAGGGAGATCGCCAAACGGCTCGAATACTGGGACAAACTTCGCCGTGACAAGGAATAGCTGATTATGATCGTCAGCCTAGCCGAACTTCTCATTCTCGGCCTTATTGTTGATTGGGCATTTCGAAAGCTGACGGTTCCCGGCCTTGTAGGGATGTTGTTTTTGGGAGTCCTTTTTGGTCCCCATGCGCTTGGCTTGGTCAATCCGGAACTGTTGGCGGCGTCCGGTGATTTTCGCCTAATCGCCCTGATCGTCATTCTTCTGCGCGCCGGGTTAGAACTCAGCAAGGATACTCTAAACCGGGTCGGCGGCAGGGTGCTTGTTTTGGCCGTTATTCCAGCGGTGGTCGAGGGTGTCGCCATCATGGCCTTGGGACCATCGTTGTTGGGACTTAGCCTGATGGAATCGGCGATTTTGGGATCGGTATTGGCGGCGGTGTCTCCGGCGGTGGTGGTGCCATTGATGATCCGATTCATGGAACAGGGAAAGGGCGCAGAAAAAGGAATCCCAACAATGGTTCTAGCGGCGTCCTCTCTGGATGACGTGTTCGTAATTGTCGTCTACAGCGTGTTGATCGGTATCTACACGGGGGCCTCCGTCGGCATCGCCTGGCAACTGGTAGGCATTCCTATATCGATCCTTCTGGGGATCGTTGTCGGATTGGTTATCGGCGTCGGGTTATTTAAAGTTTTTCAGAAATTTAATCCACGCGCTACAAAGCGGGTTCTGGTCATGCTTGGACTTTCGGTTCTTTTGGTACGGGCCGAACACATAATGCAAGCATGGATCCCGTTCGCGGCACTTTTGGCGGTGATGGCCATGGGTTTTATCATCCTTGAAAAAGACGACCACATGGCCCATGAAATATCGGCAAAACTAGGCAAGATTTGGGTGTTTGCGGAAATCGTTCTGTTCACCATGGTCGGCGCTCAGGTCGATATTGAGGTCGCCATGGAAGCGGGATTTGCCGGTGCCCTGATTATTGGGTTGGGTCTCGTTGCTCGCAGCATCGGCACCTATGGGTGTCTGTTGGGGAGTGAGTTGAACGTTGCGGAACGTATCTTTGTTGTTATTACCTATCTTCCGAAAGCAACCGTTCAGGCCGCTATCGGCGGCGCCCCCCTTGCGGCGATGGCATTGGCAGGAATGGAAACAGGTGCAGGCGAGATCATCCTGGCCGTCGCGGTTCTGAGCATCGTTTTGACTGCCCCCCTTGGCGCTTGGGCTATTTCCGTAACTGGTGACAGGGTTCTTCAGGTAGCGCTGGCCGGTATCCATGATGCACGTGACGCCGTTAAAGAAAGTGAAGGGGGGTGAGAATTAAAGGGATGAGCGGCGTTCAAACCCTAAAAGTGAATAGCGACGAAGCCGGGATGCGGGTTGACCGTTGGTTCAAACATCGTTTTCCACAACTTGGACATGGCCGTTTGCAAAAGCTCCTGCGCACCGGTCAGGTCCGGGTCGAGGGTCGTCGCGTCAAATCCGGAACCCGGCTTGATCAGGGTCAGATGATCCGGATACCGCCGATGGATCCCAGCCCGCCGAAGGCCGATAAATCAACACCGGTGATTTCCAAGAACGACGCCAGGGATTTGAAGGATCGCGTCCTTCATTGGGATGAAGATGTCATCGTCATCAACAAACCTTCTGGATTGGCAGTTCAGGGGGGAAGCGGTCTCCACCGTCATCTCGACGCCATGTTGGATGCGCTTCGTTTCGGTGCAGAGGAAAAACCGCGCTTGGTTCATCGCTTAGATAAGGATACCAGCGGCGTTTTACTTTTGGCTCGCAACGCCGCCGTAGCCAGGACCCTAACCAATGCCTTTCGTACCAAGAAAATTCGTAAACTTTACTGGTCGGTTGTCGTCGGGGTGCCGGAGCCGTCCGAAGGAGTCATTGATTTAGCGCTATCAAAATTACCCGGCCGCCACGGGGAACGGGTCGGCCCGGACGTACAGGCAGGCAAAAAAGCGCTCACCCATTACCGGGTGATTGATCAGGCCGGTGGCAAGGCGGCATGGTTGGCATTTGAGCCCTTGACAGGCCGCACCCACCAATTGCGAGTTCACGCCCTGGCCCTAGGCACTCCTATACTGGGAGATGGTAAATACGGCGGCAAGGCGGCCTTCCTCGATGGCGAAGATATCGCAGGGCGGCTTCACCTTCACGCCCGCGCCCTTCAATTTTCTCACCCCAAGGGCGGCATTCTTGAGATCGCTGCGCCGCTACCGGAACACATACGGGCAACGTTCCAGACGTTTGGGTTCGATGACCGGCAGAAACAAGAAATGTTTATTAAAGTCAAAGACCTAGGAGACAATTAAAGAGTCTGAGCCGAGTTATGCATGGGTTTCCATAAGATTCACTTCACAATTAGGCCATTTGGACTAAAATGGGGTTAATCCAAGCCGTGCTTTGGAGACACCAAAATTTAAAAAAACAAAATGTGCCGCGGCTGTCTTTTGAGGTCCAAGTTGTATTCGACAATTGGAAATACGCCCATGCGTATGTTCAATGTGTATGAGTGTGGTCTCGTTGCCGTTGTTAATATTGGTTTTATTTTGGGATAGGATATGCGGCTTTTATTGATCGAAGACCATCAACGGTTTGCCAATTTTGTTAAGGATGGCCTGGAAAAAGAAGGCTTTACCGTTGATTGTGTCAACACCGCCGCCACCGGTGAAGCGGCGCAGGCATCGGTTCGATATGATGCCATCGTTCTCGACCTGGGTCTTCCCGACCTGGACGGCCTCGAGCTTTTACGATCCTGGCGCGATGGTGGAAGTGAAACCCCGGTATTGATTCTCACAGCCAGGGACGGCGTCGACGAAAGGGTAAAGGGGCTTAACAGCGGTAGCGATGACTATCTGCTTAAACCTGTTGCCATGGAGGAACTGGTTGCCCGGATCCGGGCTCTATTGCGGTGCCCGGGTGGAGTCCTGGGTTTGGTGATTACGGCCGGTAATGTGGCCTTTGACACTACTGCGTGGGAAGTACGGATTAATGAAAAGACGATTTCCATTCCTAGACGTGAAATGGGCGTGCTTGAACATCTGATGCGCCGCAATGGCCGCGTTGTACCTAAGGATGTGCTGGAAGATAAATTTTACGGTTTCGTTAAAGAGGTGTCCTCAAATTCGGTAGGGGTCCATGTTTCAAGGCTGCGTAAGCGATTATCCGGCGCCGACGCTACCATTATCGTCCATACCCTTCGCGGCGTTGGCTATCTTTTGTCTGAAGATGATTCCCTGACGTCCCAAGAAACCTCATCCAGATAACTTTCGGCGTCGATATGCTTTCCTCCGATCCTTGCTTTTAACCATGACCGTGTCCGATTCCTTGCGCTTGGCTGTATTCGATTGCGACGGGACCCTGGTCGACTCGCAACATTCGATCGTCGCCTCCATGAATGCCGCCTTTGACACGCAGAATTATCCCAAGCCGGATGCCGAAGCCGTGCGCAGGGTGGTGGGGTTGCCGCTTCACGTTGCCATGGAGCGGTTGCGCCCTGATGCAGACCCCGATGTGTATAAGCAATTGGCAAACAGCTATAGCGAAGCCTTCCAGCATCTGCGCGAGAAAGGCGAAGTGACTGATCCTTTATATCCTGGGGTGATGGATATCCTTTCCGTCCTGGAAGATGCCGGCTGGATCCTCGGCATAGCCACCGGAAAGGGCCGCCGCGGCCTGTTGGCAACGCTTGAGACCCATGGCCTTGTTGATCGTTTCCAAACCCTACAAACCTCTGACAGCGCCCCCGGCAAGCCCAATCCCGGTATGTTGTTGAATGCCATGGGGGAAACAGGGGCCGACCCCACGGGCACGGCAATGATCGGCGACACCACCTTTGATATGGAAATGGCCTTGGCCGCGGGAACTATGGCCGTCGGTGTTTCATGGGGGTATCATCCAGAAGAACATCTACATAAAGCCGGGGCGCATGTTGTTATCGACAATTTTGCGGCGCTTCCCGTTGAACTAAAATGCCTGGGAGGAGCGCCACCATGAAAAAATGGATTAAAGTTCTCTCTGCTATTGCTGTCCTGGCGTTGAGCGTTAACCTGGACGCAGACAAAAACGATGAAATTGGCAGGAGTTTCGGTGGCTTGTTAAAAGGGTTTTTCGGGAACTAGCAAGGCGCCATGCCGGATTCGACGCCCATCGACAAAGCGGTCACGCAGGTTAACGAAGACCGTCCGTTCATTGTCGCCTTTGTCCTAAAATATGCTGGCACCGATCTATTGTGTTACCGGGCCGACCAGCCGGCTGAATTGCAGGCGCATCAGCAACAGGTCTGGCAGCCGCTGCTGGATTGGGCGGCGGCTACGTTCAAAGCCCACTTGGTGGTGACCGAAGGGATCAGGCCTGTTGAACAACCCGCCGAAGCCTTGTCACGCCTAGAAAACGCATTGGAGGCACTGGATGACCGTTCACTGGCGGTGTTGGCGGTGCTGACCCAGGACTGTGGATCCTTAATCATCGGTTTGGCCGTCATCAACGGCCGTCTAGATGCAGAGCAAGCGATGCTGGCCGCACAATTGGATGAACGCTGGCAAGCGCAAAAATGGGGCGAAGACGAAAACGACAAGGTACGGCGGGATGCCCTGAAGGAAGAAATCCAGGAAGCCATCGATTTTCTGGAACTTGTTTGAAGCCCATAAGGGTCCTAGGCTGACGTCGAGTGGGGAGGGCGCATGCAGGACATCATTCGTCAATTGGAAGAAAAGCGCCGTCTAGCCCGTCTCGGCGGCGGCCAAAAACGGATCTATGCCCAGCACGCCAAGGGCAAGCTTACGGCGCGCGAACGCATTGATCTGCTGCTTGACCCAGATTCTTTCGAAGAATGGGACATGTTCGTCGAACATCGCAGCACCGATTTCGGCATGGAAGAAAACACTATTCCCGGCGACGGGGTCGTCACCGGGTTCGGCACCGTCAACGGCCGGTTGATTTTCGTCTACTCTCAGGACTTCACCGTCTTTGGCGGCTCGCTGTCCGAGTCCCATGCCGAAAAGATCTGCAAGATCATGGACCAAGCCATGAAAGTCGGTGCCCCAGTGATCGGCATCAACGATTCCGGCGGCGCCCGCATCCAGGAAGGGGTGGCGTCGCTGGCCGGGTATGCCGAGGTGTTCCAACGCAACGTCCTGGCATCGGGCGTGATTCCGCAAATTTCCATGATCATGGGGCCCAGCGCCGGCGGCGCTGTCTATTCACCGGCGATGACCGACTTCATCTTCATGGTCGAAGGCACGTCCTATATGTTCGTTACCGGCCCTGAAGTGGTCAAGACCGTCACCCATGAGGAAGTGACGCAAGAAGAACTAGGCGGCGCCGTCACCCATACGACCAAATCCGGCGTCGCCGACAAGGCCTTCGATGATGATGCCGAGGCGTTGTTGATGCTGCGCCGGTTTATCGATTTTCTGCCCGCCAATAACCGGGAACAACCCCCGGTCCGGCCGACCCCGGATCTCGGCGACCGCATCGAAACCAGCCTCGATACCCTGATCCCCGATGATGCGGCCAAGCCCTACGATATGAAGGAACTGATTACCAAGGTGGTCGATGAAGGCGATTTTTTCGAGCTGCAGCCTGGTTACGCCGCCAATATCATCGTCGGTTTCGGCCGCATGGAAGGCGCCACCGTCGGCATCGTCGCCAATCAGCCGATGGTGCTGGCCGGGTGCCTGGATATTTCATCCTCGATCAAGGCGGCCCGGTTCGTCCGGTTCTGCGATTGTTTCAACATTCCCATCGTCACCTTCGTCGATGTGCCGGGGTTCCTGCCCGGCACCGCCCAGGAATACGGCGGCATCATCAAACACGGGGCGAAGCTGCTGTTTGCCTATGCCGAGGCGACGGTGCCCAAGGTCACGGTGATCACGCGGAAGGCCTATGGCGGCGCCTATGACGTGATGAGCTCAAAACATCTGCGCGGCGACGTGAATTTCGCCTGGCCGTCGGCGGAAATCGCGGTGATGGGGCCGAAGGGCGCGGTCGAGATCATCTTCCGCGCCGACATCGGCGATGACGCCAAAATCGCCGAGCGCACCGAGGAATACCGCGAGCGTTTCGCCAATCCGTTTGTCGCCGGCCACCGCGGCTATATCGACGACGTCATCATGCCGCACAACACCCGGGTGCGGATCGCCAAGAGCCTGCGGATGCTGCGCGGAAAGAAGCTCGATAACCCGTGGAAGAAACACGGAAACATGCCGCTTTAAGGGCCGTAGGGCAGGGCGGCTATGCGCCGGTGTCCGAAAAAATCATCTAACCTTCTGATATTAAAAATATTTTAGTGTTCCCGGGGCCTGTCGGGCCATACGAAATATCTGCAATTATCTGCAATAATCTACATTTATAGGCATGGGTTTTTGCGTTCTATTTGGCCATGGTAAGCTGCTGCCTCCGCCGCTGCATTTAATCAGTCGGGCGCTTTTTATCTTTCCTATTCACCATGTCAAAGAGCAGTGACGTTAAAAGAACATAAAGGGTACATAATCACCACCATGTTAATTGTCAAGGTATCTGGCTACTGAAAAAGTATCTGGATATTTGAAGTTTTAAATGTGCACTGCTGAACTGTAATTTATGTCCGTTTTACCCCCAAAAGCGGACATTGCACTCAATCTGTATAGGAAC
>PTLL01000027.1 GCA_002938315.1 Alphaproteobacteria bacterium MarineAlpha3_Bin2
GGACGCCGTTCTGCACCCCTTCGAAAACGTCGAACACCTTGACGATAGAACCGCTGTAGCCTTCGATGTATTTAACCTTGTGGCTGGTTTTGGCTTCGATCGCCTTCTTCAGTTCGGGCTGAAAGAAATTTTTCATTAGGCCTGCATAAACGACCGTCGGCGGATGGCCCGATCCGATCCGGATGGTAATGGTGTGGTCGGCTTTCGCCGTCGTGCCGCCCATGAACGCGCCGGCGGCCAATGCCATCACGCCGACAAAAGTGGTGGTTAGCTTTTTCATTGAAGTCCTCCCTAGAGTTTTTGTTTCGGGGGTTACCTAAAATACCGTGAATATCCGGACGGTCCCCCCACGCCTTATAGGATTAGTGTGGTGTTTCTAGGGCGTAAATAGGCTCGCCGCCACAAAATCCTCGTTTAAAGCTAAGATGGTAGAGGCTAGCAGATAATGAAGAAAATTCCAATTTCTACTTTATTTATGCGTGAAATGAATAATTGGAATATGAATTTTCCTGTTAGGGGAAAGCCGTTACCATGCGTCCTCTAACCGCTTAAAAGGGAAAGAAAAAATGAGTAAATCTGTCGTTGGGATGATCGGTTTAGGGATCATGGGTTCGGCCATGTCCGCCAATTTAATGAAAGATGGATTTACGGTGGTCGGCTACGACGTTGCCGACGATTGCGTTCAGGCGCACGTAAAGCGCGGCGGTGTCGGCGTCACCTCGATCAAGGAACTGGCCCGGGCGGCGGAATTCATTTTTACCTCGCTTCCCAGCGTTGCCGCCTTCGATGCGGTAACCCAGGGTGATGATGGACTGTTGGCGGTCACTGGCGCGACACCGATCATCATCGAGACCAGCACCCTGAAAATCGGTGACAAGCAACGCGGTCATGACGCCTTGCAGGACGCGGGCATGGTGATGCTGGATTGTCCGCTCAGCGGCACCGGCGCCCAGGCCAGGACCAAGGACTTGGTCGTTCTCGCCAGCGGCGACTTGGCGAGTTATGAGCGCACTGTGCCGGTATTAGAAGGAATGTCCCGATCCAACCATTACGTCGGTGAATTCGGAAATGGCAGCAAAATGAAGTTCATCGCAAACCTTCTGGTCGCCATCCACAATGCCTCGACCGCAGAAGCCTTGGTTCTTGGCATGAGGGCCGGTCTTAAGCCAGAGGATATCTTCAAGGTCATCACCGATGGCGCCGGCAACTCGCGGATGTTTGAAATTCGCGGCCCGATGATGGTCGCAAACGACTACGACGACGCCACCATGAAGAATTCCGTTTGGCAGAAAGATATGCACATCATCGCTGAATTTGCCCGGTCCATGGATTGCCCGACGCCCTTATTTTCAAGCACAGAGGCACTTTACAACGCGGCTATGGAGCAAGGACTGGAGGCCAAGGACACAGCCTCTATCTGCGCCGTTATGGAAGCCATGGCCGGCCTGCCGGAAAGAAAATAATCGGTCCATATCTGAAGAATTAGGGCTGTCTGAAAGGGCGGCGTGTCGGTACGATTACTAAAATTAATTTATGAGAAACCCCCAGCAAGGACGATTGATAAAAACTAATGAGCAAATTCGAAACCATTGATATACACGCACATTTTTACCCCGAAAGTTACATGAGACTGATCGAAGCGGAAGGCGCCGAACATGGCGTCAGCTGCTCCTACGACGATCCGGGCGGGCCGGTCCTTGATGTCGGGGGGGTAAAATCCCCGCCCTTGGAGAGTCGCTACATCAATATTGATGACCGGGTCGCCTCCATGGATGAAATGGGCGTCGATGTGCATTGCCTTTCCTTGACCCAGCCGATGCTGTATTGGGCGCCACCCGATCTGTCGCAACGGCTATGCGTGGCCTATAACGATGCCTGTGTCGAAGCGCACGAAGCCTATCCGGATCGCATTCTCGGGCTTGCCATCCTTCCCATGCAGGAACCGGAAATGGCGCTCAAGGAACTTGAACGGGTTAAGTCGTTACCGGGAATCCGGGGTGTCTACATGGCCACTCGCGTTCTCGACATGGAACTGTCCGACCCCTCGTTCTTCCCGGTCTATGAAGCCATCGAAGACCTGGGAATGACCATTTTCCTGCACCCGATCAAGGTCGTCGATCCCAGCCGCCTCAAACAATTCTATCTGACCAATTTTATCGGCAACCCCACCGAATCCGCCATTGCCGCGTCGCATTTGATTTTCGGCGAAGTCCTCGACCGCTTTCCACAACTGACGTTCTGCCTGCCCCACGCCGGCGGCACCTTCCCCTGGCTGATCGGCCGCATCACCCATGGCTGGGGCGTGCGGGAGGAATGTAAGCACCTGAAAACGCCGCCGGTCGATTATTTGCGCCGTTTTTATTACGACACCATCACCCATGCCCATCCCGCGCTTGAGTATTTAATCAATCTTGTCGGGCCGGACCGGGTGGTGCTGGGCAGCGATTTTTGTTTCGACATGTCCTACGACCGGCCAGTGGAAATTGTCACCGAACATGCGGGCCTGAGCGAAGACGACCAGGCGCTGATACTCGGTGGAAATGCCAAGCGCCTACTCGGCATATGATCTCCGTCAGTTCAGCCCATGTCCAAGGTTAGCCTCAACGTAAACGGTCACGAGCATCACCTCGACGTCGATGAAAAGACGCCGTTGATTTATGTGCTCCGCAACGATCTTGGACTGAAAGGGCCGAAGCTCGGGTGCGGGTTGGAACAATGCGGCGCCTGCATGGTCCTGGTCGACGGCAAGTCGGAATTTTCCTGCTCGACCCCGGTGGCGGCGTTTGAGAACCGCGCCATCACTACCATCGAAGGCATCGGCACGGCGGAAAATCTACACGTGCTGCAACAGGCCTTCGTCACCGAGCGCGCCGCGCAATGCGGGTATTGCATTCCGGGCATGATCGTGGCGGCAAAGGCACTGTTGGACGCGAACCCCGATCCCAACGAAGAAGAAATCTGTGAAGCGTTGTCCGATAATCTCTGCCGGTGCGGCACCCATGCGCGGATCATCAAGGCGGTCTTGCGGGCGGCCCAGGAGATCCGCGGATGACGCTATCGTCGAGTTTTTCCAATAATCCGGACCTGGACTCGTGGCTGCACATTCATGCCGACGGGCGGGTTACGGTCTACACCGGCAAGGTTGAAATTGGCCAGAAGCTGACCACGGCTTTTGCCGTGATCGCCGCCGAGGAGCTTGATGTCGACCTGGACCGGATCACCGTCCAAACCGCCGACACCGCCCTATCACCGGCCGAGGGTTATACCTCCGGCAGCATGTCCATGGAAAACAGCGGCACCGCCATCCGTCAGGCCACCGCCGAAGCCCGCCGGGTGCTGCTTGAACTGGCGTCCGAAAAATTGGGGGAGCCGGTAGAGACCCTTACCGTCACCGACGGTGACGTCGGCGGGGAACATACCAATCAACACGTGTCCTATTGGGATCTCATGGGCGATAAGCAGTTCGATAGGGAAGTCACCGATGGGGCAACGCCGAAAAACCCGGACCAATACCGGTTGATCGGAAATCCGATTTCCGCCAAGGGGATCGATGGCCTTGTCACGGGCGCCATGGCTTTTGTTCATGACATGGAACTGCCCGGCATGGTTCACGCCAGGGTGGTGCGGCCGCCCAGGTATCATGCGGGGCTCAAAGAACTGGACGAAGCGCCGGTGCGGGCTATGGCCGGCGTTATCGAGGTCGTCCGCGACGGATCCTTCTTGGCGGTAATCTGTGAGCGCGAGGAACAGGCGGTGTGGGCGGCAGCCAAGCTGGCCGGTCTGGCGGTATGGGACGACAAAAACGCGTTACCGTCGGCGGATATATTCGAGCAACTGAAAAACAATCCCCGCGAAAGCTTTCCCCTTGCTGATGGTGTTCCCCAGGATATCCCGGTGCAATCGCCCGAAACGCCGGCGAAGGCCGCCGCCACCCTCTCGTCCACCTATCAGCGGCCCTATATCATGCATGGCTCGATCGGGCCGTCGGCGGCCTTGGCGTGTTTTAAGGATCAAGGGTTAGAGGTTTGGTGCCATTCGCAAGGTGTGTTTCCGCTACGCCAAGCGATGGCTGGGGTTCTCGCCATGCCGGAGGAGTCCATTCGTGTCAGCCATGTTCCGGGGGCCGGGTGTTATGGCCACAACGGCGCCGATGATGTCGCCCTCGATGCCGCCTTGGCGGCGCGCGCCATACCGGGCCGCCCGGTGTTACTGAAATGGGAACGCGCCGACGAACACGGCTGGGAACCTTACGGCCCGGCCATGCAAATGGACGTTCAGGCGAGCCTCGATGACGAAGGCCGGATTCTGTATTGGAGCCACGAGACCTATAGCGACAGCCATATGGGGCGTCCTGCGGATCATGGCGAACACTCGCGCCTGCTGGCGTCCTGGCATCTAGAAAATCCGCGCACCCCACCCATTCCACAGCCTAATATGGGGTTCCAATCCGGTATCCACCGCAACGCCGATCCCATTTACGATTTTCCCGACCGCCGCATTGTCAAACACATGGTCCGGGAACTGCCGCTCAGGACCTCGTCGCTGCGTTCCCTGGGCGCCTACGCGAATGTCTTCGCTATTGAATCATTCATGGATGAGCTCGCCCATGAAAGCGGCGCCGACCCACTGGAATTCCGCCTCAAGCATCTCACCGATGAACGGGCCCGCGTTGTGTTGGAGGCCGCCGCGACCCACGCCGCGTGGGGCGCCGTGGACCGCGAAGACGGACATGGCCGGGGCATTGCCATGGCGCGATATAAAAACCAAAAGTGTTTTGCCGCCGTGGTCATGGACCTCAGCGTCGATGATTTTGGCGCGATTACGTTACATCACGCGGTGATCGCCGCCGACGCCGGCCAAGTCGTCGATCCTGAGGGGCTTAGGAATCAGCTCGAAGGCGGCTTGATCCAGTCCGCCAGTTGGACGCTCAAGGAAAAGGTGGACTTTGACGGCGGTGGTGTTCTCAGCCGCGATTGGGAAAGCTATCCGATTCTGACGTTCCCGGAAGTGCCGACCATCGAAACGGTGCTGATCGACCACCCGGACCAACCCTTCCTCGGCGCCGGTGAGGCCACCCAGGGCCCGACGGCGGCGGCCATCGGCAACGCCATATTTGATGCCATCGGGTTGCGGTTACGCCGGCTGCCGCTGACCCAGGACCGGGTGCGCGAAGCCGCCGCGGAAGGGTAGACCCCCCTTAGGATGAAGCGAGGCGTTTTTCTTCGCCCAAATACCAATCGAGGATTTCCTCGCCGGTCATCATGACCACACCGGGCCGGTCCTGGATGTGCTCGTATATTTGTTTCAGATAGCCGATGCGGTGCGGCACGCCGGACAAATACGGATGCATGCTGATCGCCATCACCCGGGTGATGGTCTCGCTTTCCGTATAGAGCTGGTCGAACTGATCGACGGTGCGCTTAAGCATAGCGTCGGACGGCCGGTTCTGTAGGGAGAAGATGGGGATGTCGTTTGTTTCGACGCTGTAGGGAACCGAAATCATCGAGCCGCTTTTGGTGTCGATCCGGCAGGGTTGATCGTCGAGCACCCAATCGGCGACGTACTCGATGCCTTCCTCGGCGAGGATGTCGATGGTGTCTTCGGTTTCGGTCAGGCCGGGGCTTTCCCAGCCGCGCGGTGGCTTGCCGGCGAATTTTTCGATGGCCTCCATGGTGCGGCGGATGGCGTCGCGCTGATCGTCGAGATGATGCATGGGACCCTGGACAAACCCGTGGCCCATGAACTCCCATTCGGCGTCCTTGGCGGCGTCGGCGATACGTGGATAATTATCGCAAACAATGCCGTTCAGGGCCAAGGTCGGGGTGACGCCGAGGCCTGTCAGGAGTTCATGAATCCGCCAGAACCCGACCCGCATGCCGTATTCATGCCAAGACCAGTTGGGCAGGTCCGGCAACAGCGGCTTGCCCATGGGCGGCGGCAGGACCGTACGCGGTTGGGCCTTGGTGCTGTCCCAGTTCTCGACGTTGACGATGGTCCACACCGCCATGCGGGCGCCATCGGGAAGCTGAAGTTTGGGTCGGTCGATGATGGCCGAAAAGGACACACGGTCCTTAAAAGTCGTCATTTTTTCCTCCGCAGTGTTGGCCGCCATCATAATCGTTTTTTGTGCGTTGCTCACGTTTGATTGATAATTACGGCCTGGAAAGCAATCCGCCGATGATTTAAAACGGGGACAACCAATGACGGTATTCCCCAGGGAGAGAACCATGCCAAGAATTCGCTACATCGAAGAAGACGAAAAAACGGAAGAGGCCAAGGCGCTGATTGCGCAGTCTGAAGAAAGGGGCGCGCCAGACCCCCGCGTGGTCAGCATCATGGTCCGCACCAAGGCCGGCGTTGCCTGGGTCAAATATTGGAATTCGCTTCTTTATGACGGCATTTTGCCGCATACCCTGAAGGAACTGTGCCGCATCCAGATGTCGATGGAGACCCGCTGCGGCTACTGCTCCACGGTGCGCTCTAAGGTCGCCAAGACAGAGGGACTGGAAGAGCAAAAGGTCGCCCAGTTGATTAACTATCAGACCAGCGACGTTTTTTCTGATCGGGAAAGGGCGGCGATCCACTATGCGACGCTGTTTAAGACCGGTGACGATGGTGTCGATTCCGAAAAGGTATATGACGATCTTCGGGAGCTTTTCAGCGAAGAGGAAATCATCGAGCTCGGCCTGTTTTGCGCCGAGACCGACGGCGCCGGAAAGTTAGTGCGCTCGTTTAAGGTCTTGAGTTGGGAAGATGCCTGCGAAATCAATCCCCTCCTGCTCGACGTCGAGGAAGCCGACAAGGACGTCGCCTAGCCTATTAGCAACGCCGCGCGGCCAGTGACGGCGCCGTTTTCCACTTGTTCATGCAGGGCTTCGGCATCTTCCAGCGGGCGGATATCGGTGACCAGCGGCCAGATTTCGCCGCGGGCGACCAAATCTAGGGCGTCGAGAATTTCCGAACGGGTGACGTAGCGGCTGCCCAGCAGGTCTTGTTCCTTGAGCAGCATGGCGTGGGAATCGACCTTAAAATTCTCCCCGGCGCCGCCCAACGTCACTAACCGGCCGTGGTTTCCTAACGCCGCCGCGCCGGCTTCCAGGGTCGAGGCGGCGGAAACGAAATCGACGACGACATCGACGCCGTTGCCCCCGGTTAAATCCAACAACGCTTCGGTGACGTTGCCTTGGGACGCATCAATACATTCATCGGCACCGGCGTCGCGGCAGGCATCAAACTTATCGGTGGCGATATCGATGGCGATGACCCGGGCGAGCGCCCACTTGGCCATCATCAGCATGTGGATGCCGACACCTCCGCCGCCGCCGATGACGGCGACTGATTCGCCGGCTTTGACGCGGGCGCGTTTCAACACCTTCAACGGCGTCGCGACGGCATCGACGATAACGCCGATTTCGGCCGGATGCGCCTTATAGTCCAAGCCTTCAGGCAGCTTCAGGAAAATATGGGCCGGCAGCTTGATATATTCGGCATAGCCGCCGTCGCAATTTTTCCCCACATTGCCGCCGGTGTTTTCACACAGCGGTTCCAGGTTCGCGATACACCAGCGGCAATGGCCGCAGTTGAGGTAGTAATACGCGGTCACCGGGTCGCCGACTTTGATGCCAGTGACACCGGTGCCGACGGCGACGATTTCGCCGGTGATCTCATGGCCGATGACACGCGGAAATTCCGCCGGCATGCGCCCGGCCTTGATGTGTTGAATGGTCAAGCCAGAGCCACACGCCAGCACACGGGCGACGGCTTCGCCGGGGCCGGGTTCCGGATCGGGAAGGGTTTCCAAGACGAACGGCGTATTCGCCGCCTTCAACACCATGGCTTTCACGGGCGTTCTCCCATCAGTACATAAAATTGGCGGACTTCAGCAGCAACGTCCGGTTGACGCCGTCAGAATGCAGGAACGCGGCGGCGTCGCGAAGCAGTTTTTCAAACCCCACATCGCGCATATAGCCATAGCCGCCGTGGATTTCAGATGCCCAGGTGACTACCTTCCAGGCGGCTTGCGAGGCGAACACCTTGGGCAGGGTGCCCAAGGTCTTGTCCCAACCCTGGTCTTGGTTGTCGGCGGACCAGGCGGCGCGGTGGATATAGGTGCGCGAAACATCGTTGAGCATGCGCATTTCGGCCAATTGGGCGCGGATGCCGTCGTGCTCAATAATAGGCTTGCCGCCCTGGTTCCGGATCTTGGCCCATTCGAGCGCCCGTTCATAGGCGGTAACGGCGACTCCCAATACGGTGGCCGCCGCGTAGGTGTTGCTTTGCGGAAAAAACTGCGCCAGTACGTTAAAGCCGTCACCGACGGTACCGACAACGTTTTCATCGGCGATAAAACAATCGGTAAAAACCAGCTCGGCATTGTTGGCCAGCCGTTCACCCATCTTGTCGTGGACATGACCGATGGAAAATCCCGGGGTGTCGCGCTCGATCAGGAAACAGGTGCTGCCTTCGGCCAGGCCCTTGCTTTTTTCCGTCTGTACAAAAACCAAATAAATCCCGGACCGGTTGCCGTTGGAAATGAAGTGCTTCATACCGTTGATGACCCAACCGCCCTCGGTTTTTTCCGCCGCGGTGCGAAACGGGCTGGGATGGGGCAGAAAATAGTTGGAAGCGGTTTCCGGTTCGGTAATGCCGATGGCGAGAAGGCCGCGGGGGTCATCCCGGAATATTGGGACATAGCGATCGCGTTGTTCCGGCGTTGTCGCTTTTTGCAACACTTGCGCCAGCTTCAGGGTTTGGGCCATGACCACGGCAATGCCCATGTCGGCCTTGGCCAGTTCCTCGATGACCATGGCGGTGGTCAGGCTGTCGGCGCCGATGCCGCCCCACTCTTCGGTCAGCGTCATGGTGCGGATGCCGGCCGCGTCGGCGGCTTCGACGATGTCCCAGGAAAAGCAATCGGCCGGGTCGTCGCGGCGGTCCAGTTCGGCCGCCACCGGGGCGACCACCGCCTCGTTGAAACGGCGCACGGTCTCAAGAATCGCGCGTTGATCTTCGGTTTCAACAAAAATACTGCTCATCCCCGATCTCCATTAATCCGACGATCACTTAATCGACTGTCAGGTTTTATACTCCATGCAATAGGAAAGAGGGCATAGAAAAACCAGGGAGTGAACCGTCATTCGGTTTTGTAAACTTAAAAACTTACGGGTTATGGTGATCCAAGACTTCGCCTCGGCCAGGGTAATCCTTGTCGAGCACAAATTTTACCGCGTTTAAAACATCCGTAAAACTAGGACGGGCGAAGGGCATGGTTTGCACGGAACCAAAAAAGAGATCGCCATTCGATCGCACCATATAGAGAGCCGCCTCACTGAACAAATCAGGTTCCTCAATCCCTGCCCCCGTCATGCCCCGGCCGGTCGAAATATAAAGTCCCCATTCCCGCGCTTTATCCAGATCGAGGTTATATCCGAAGGAGACGTTCTCCACTTTCCATTCTGTCGGTGTTTGTTCAGCCCGTTCTTTACCGTCGGAACTGATGGCAATCACCTCAACGCCGGTGGCGTTAAAATCCGCTAACTTTCGATCCAGGTCGCGCAAATAGTTGCTACAAATCGGGCAATGCAGGCCCCGATAAAAAACGATCAAGGTGAAATGTTCGGGAGATTGATCCGCTAATTTCCAAGTCCCTCCCCCGACGAGAGGAACCTCAAGCGATGGGACCGGTTGACGTGGAAACAAGGTCGCTGGTGCAGTCATGGGCATTCCTTATAAAAAGAGGATGTGAGAAAAAGAATGGAAAATTAGTATCGCATGTTAATCGATCAACCCCCAAAACCGGGAATCACTTCGGTGTGATACTCGGACACTATTTCCACAATCGATCGCTGGCGATGCCGGCACCCTCGGCCATTGCCCGGAACTTGGCCATCACCACGGATGGATAAACCGCTCTCCGTCCGGCGTAGGTGCCAAAGCCGCAATCGGAGCCGGCCAGCACCCTCTCGCGCCCGACGATGTCGGCATAACGGCAGATACGCTGGGCGACCAATTGGGGGTGCTCGACGAAATTGGTGGTCGAATCGATGACACCGGGGATCAAAACCTTGTCGTCTGGAATCTTCGCCGCCTTCCAATCCTCCCATTCGTGCTCGTGCCTGGGGTTTGCGCCTTCAAACAGAAGGGCCTGGGGGCGCGCCTTGCACAGCAACCCGATCAGCCGCGCCACCGGGATATCGTGGGTGTGCGGCCCGGCGTAGTTGAGCCAGCAGATATGCATACGCATCGCCTCGGGCGGGATATCAGCGGTAGCCGCGTTGAGCGCCTCGATGCTTTTCTCGGCGTCGGCCAGGAACTCATCCTCGGTCCAGTCCTGATGATCGGTGTGGCGGCTTCCGGCGAGATCGGGGCAGTCTAGCTGTAGGACGAAACCGCATTCGTGGATGGCATTGTATTCCGGGCGCATCGCCTCAATCAGGTTCTCGCGGTATTCATCGCGGCTCGGGTAAAAGGCGTTTGGAACATAGTTGGCCAGGCAGCCCGGCGAGGCCGAGTTCATGAAGACATCGTGAGGGCCTGCGGCCGCCGTCGCCGATTTGAGGTTGGCGATGTCGCGCTCGAGGGGTGCATGGTCGGCATAGGCAACCGGGCCATTGCAAACCGTCGCCTGCATCAGTTCCGGCCCGCCACCGCCCAGCGGCGCCGCCTCCATTTCGGGGAAATCCTGGATGTCGCGAGGGAGTTTGCGGCCCGGAACGCCGGTTCCGTCGGTGGCGCCGAGGCCGGTTAATCGGTGTTTGGCATAGATGTTATAGGCCATTTTGCTCATTTCGCCATCGCTGACCACATCGATGCCCGCCTCGACCTGGTCTTTCACCAACTGTTTGACGGCCTCGGCGGTCCGGGCGTGAAGAGCAACTGTGTCGACCGGCTCTCCCCGGTCCTCCTTTCCCAGCATTTCGAGCAGATCGTCGGGCCGGGGCAGGCTGCCGACATGGGTGGTGAGAATTCGTTCGCTGCTGAGCTTCATGGTGACTTCCGTTTGGCTGAATTTGTCTTAACGGCATTTCCCAGCGATCATCTGGCCCCAACGTTGATCCCAGTTTCTCAGGCAAGCGCCGGTAAAAAAAAGGACGGCCGGAGTACCGGCCGCCCTAATCAATCCCGCTTAAGCACTAAATCGCTATTTTATGACGTAATCGACCGGGAATTTATGGCCGTCGTCTTTTTGCATCTGAATATAAGCGCGCATGATGGTCGGCATGTCGATGCCCTTTTTCTTTTTCACCGCTTGGGCGCGCTCGTTCGGCCAATCTTTCAATTCCTCGGCCCAGGCCTTCTTGGCGGCGGGGTCGATTGTCTTGATTATGACGCCCGCTTCCTTGAGCTTTTGGATGCCCCAATCATGATCCTTCATGCCGGAGGCCATGGAGTGGGTGGTGAATTCCTTGGCGACCTCGTCGATGATCTTGACGACTTCCGGCGGTAATTTCCCGCGCGTTTTCAAGTTCATGGTCAGGGCAATTTGCACGACCGCGCCGAAGTCGGTGATGGTGTAATAGCCGCCTTTGGTGGCTTCGTGCAGTTTCAGCTTATAGTCGGTGTCCGGGAACAGGACGATGCCCTCGCCGACACCGGTCTGCAACTGTTGGGCAGCGGTCGGAATCGTCGTGCGGACTGGAATACCGCCTTTGACCCACGGCAGGTTGGGGCCGGCGGCGAGGATTTTGTGCCCCTTCAGATCCTCGAACTTGTCCCAATTAAAAGCCGTCAGCAGGCCGTAATTATTGAAGCCGGACAGGCCAATCAATTTTTGATTGTAGCGCCCTTCTAAGTCCTTAGCGATGTCCGGGAACTTCTCGACGAGGCGGGAAAATTGTTTGATGGTCTTGTTGCCGTCGGGCTCGCCAAACGGGATGAAGTAGTTCAGGTTCAAGGCCATGGCTTTGTCGTCGTCGAAACAGACGCACCAGCCGCCGATGTCCAGACGACCGTCTTGCACGCCTTCCAGCGTGTCGAAAACCTTAACCACCGTGCCGGCGTAATGTTCCTTGAATTTAATTTTATATTTTGTTTCCTTGGCGACCCGCGCGACAACCTTGGGCGCAAAGAATTTACTCATTTCCTTCACATAGGTGATGAATGGCGGGTGGCCGGAGCCCATCCGCAGGGTAATATTGTTGTCTTTGATGGAAAGGGCGTTGGCGGAATTTCCGACGACCAATGCCGCCGCGGTGATGCCCAGGACACCGAGTTTTAGAATTATATTTTTCATTTAGATTACCTCCCAACCAAGAATTTAAGTGAACTGTTCTTACCGATATCTCCCGACCCTAATGTCGATGAATTCGACGAGTCAAGGCGATCTTGGCCCCACTCCCGAGATACAATGTCGGGGTAACCGAAACGGCCTTATCCGGCCTTATGGAAATGGCGCCCATTAACGAATTCGTGACGGGCTATATCATCATTGACGGCAACCAGGTCGCGACCCCCGGGAAAGCCCAAATAATGAGCATGACTGCCAGCATCAGAATCCAATAGGGCACCGATCCCCTGAATATTTCGGCCAGGGTGACGGATTTGTCCTCCACGGCTCCCTTGACCGTGTAGACCAGCAACCCGAAAGGCGGGGTTAGCAGGCCCGCTTCAATGACCAGGATACCGAAGATGCCGAAGGCGATGGGATCGAAGAACCCCTGGGTCAACGGTGCGAAGATCGGCACGGTGATCAGGATGATGGAGATGGAATCCAAGATCATCCCCATGACCAGCCAAATTAAGATGATCACCACGACGATACCAACATTGCCAAGCTGGTAGGTGGCGAATGTTTCCCGGATCAGCTCGGACATGCCGGCCGCCTCCATGAATTTCGCGTACATATTGGCGGTCAGCAAAAGAAACATAATGGGGGCGGCCGCTTTGGCTGATTCAACCACCGCAACCGCAATATCCTTGATCCGCATGCCTTTAATAATGCCGAGGATCATGGCGCCCATCGCGCCGACGCCCCCGGCTTCGGTCGGCGTGAACAATCCGCCCCAAATGCCGCCCAAGACCAGGAGGATCAAGGCGCCGATCCCGGAACCGCTGGCGATTTCGGCACGGCTTAAGCCCTCTTTATCGGCCTCGTCGAGGTATTTTGGCGCCAGTTCCGGATTCATCGTCGTCTTAACGCCGATATAAACCATGAAGAACCCAGCCAGGATCAAGCCGGGAATCGCACCGGCAATGAATAGCGCGGCGATGGATTTTTCGGCGACGATGCCCCAGACGATCAACAGGACGCTGGGCGGGATAATCATGCCGAGACACGCGCTGCCGGCCACCGCGCCCAAAGCGAAGGTACGGTCGTATCCGTGATGGCGCATCTGCGGATAGGCGATGCGGCTGAAGGCGGCGGCGGCGGCGATGCTGACGCCGGTGACCGCCGCGAAGACCGCGTTTCCGGCAACCGTGGCAACGGCCAGCCGGCCGGGGATCGCCTTCAATCCGTGATTAATGAGTTTATAGAGATCGCGCGCCGACCCCGATTTGTTGACAAAATCCCCAAGCAACATGAACAACGGAATGGTCGCGAACACCGCGCTCCGCAAATACTCGTAGGCGACACTGCCCAGGCCTTTCAGGGCGATGTCGAAACCGTCGGCGAATTCGCCGTCGATGCCGCCAAAGACCAGCACGTTGCCGATCAGTGCCGTCATGGCGAAGGCGAAGGCGATATGAACGCCAACGATGATGCCGACAAACATAATTGCGAACATCAACAGCATCAGGGCGTTTTGGTCGAATTCCATTTATTTTCTCCAAGACCCTGTCGCGCCAGGCCTCAGCCGATTCCTTGGGAAATTGATTACGGCAATCATTATTCGCCAACCGATTCAGTGGAATCCGAAACAAAATCTTGCGGCCGGGACACCGATTGATAGATCAGCAAGGAGCACACACCAACGGCGATAATGCTGACGAAAACGACCAGCGAGCGAATTGGATAAACGGGGATGTTGACGATGCCTGAGCCTTCCTGCTCGAGAATCTCCCAGGCTTCGATCATGTTGGGCCACCCGCCAATAGCAATACTGAGAAACAACAGCCCGGCCAGGAAATAGGACAACGCGTCGACAAACCCCTTACCCCGGGTCCCCAACATATCGAATACGATCGTTGTGCGTAACGAATTGCGGTTCAAAATCGACAACGGCAGTTGAAGAAATAAGATTGACAGCACCGAATTGGCCACGATTTCGTTGGTGCCGTGAAATGGCGCGGAAAATAATTCCCGGCCGACGACATCGTAGAGAATGAGGAGCGCCACGGAAAACAGCCAAGCAGCCGAGAAAACATTCAACCACTTTGTAAAGGTCCCGACAATTCTCTCGATACGCGCTTCCACGTTGTCGTTCCGACTGGCCATAGAGTCTTAGACTCCGAATGATAAACGAGGACCCGCTCACCGGTTATAACGTTGCACGGCTTTAAAAAAAATAGGCAGCAAATTTGCTGGACGCCGGTCTTCCCTGTTTGATAAGGCTTTATGTCGAAATCACCAACGTCTATTCGCCGGCTTGCCTCATCGTTAACGTAATGGGACACAATTGTATTGTGCCCCAATTTTAAGAGAACTCAGCATACGAGATGGCGGCGGGGAAGTTCAAGCACGGCCACCTCCCGCATCCATTCCCTTTCCCGGTTGTTAAGCGTTTGGTCTTCAAGAAGTTCCCTTTGAATCCGTTCGGGATCGTAACAATACCTCGCACTGGCCGGATTACCATCCGACACGGTGTCCCAACCGGTCAGCCAGCCGATGGCGGCGGCCAGAAAGATGACGACGCCCAGGAAAACAAAGCAGGGAAGCATCGTCATTCAGGACTCTTTTCGTGTGCTTCCATATCTTCCGGGATGGTGACCCAGGGTTGTTTGCTGACGGTCCAAATATGAATGTCCGGCTTCAACACTTGCGTATCGTCCAACGTCCCGGGTTTAAGCGATACTTTACCCTTGCGTGTTTCGGTCTTGTGAAAAATCCGTGTGCCGCATTGCGGGCAAAATGCGCCGAGCTTGTCCCGGCCGGCTGCGGATTTCGAGGTAATGGTTTTCGGCTTGCCCTGGGTCAGATGGAAGTCCTCTTCATTGACGACCAAGGACATCCCAAAAGCGCTACCGGATTGCTGCTGGCAATCCGTGCAATGACAGATGAACACCCTCTGGGGAGGGCCTGTCACTTCATAGCGAATGTCCCCACACAGGCATCCTCCTGTCAATTTGGCAGCCATTTATTCAACCCTCCTGTCCATTTCATCGCGGCCTTTCAATTGTAGCAGTAGGCATCGTTTCAAGAAATGTCCATGCCCGCCATCTTGAAAGAACCCTGTATTGACGCCAAACTGTCGATTAATTCAAACGGGAGCTTTAGTCATGAGTGAACCGAAAATCACCAAGCAAGACATTCTCGAGAAAACACCAGGGATGCTGCAAAAGCAGCTCTACATCGTTCACACCAAGCCAACCAATGGGCTCGGCCCGGTGATGGAGAATATCGGTCCTCATCTCGAGTTTCAGGTCAAGATCGAACAGGATGGCGTCATGTTTGCGGCGGGGCCAATCTGGGCGGATGACGAGGAAACCTGGGAAGGTGAGGGGATGGTGGTTGTTCGAGCCGAAAATCTTGCCCATGCTCGGGAAATTGCCGCATCTGACCCCATGCATTCCAGCGGCGCCCGCAGCTTCACGGTGCGTCCCTGGCTGGTCAACGAAGGCGGGTTCAACCTTCGCGTCACGTTCTCCGACGGCAAACGCACGTTGGAGTAAGGCGCCATGTTGTTCGTCATTTACGGCATCGACAAGCCGGACAGCCCGATCAGAAATCGGTTGATCGACCAGCACCGCGCCCATATGGACGCCGGCCCGATACCGGTTGTTGCCTCAGGCCCGCTGATGGATGATCAAGGCGAGCAGATGGTCGGCAGCATCATCATCGTCGATTGCGAGAACCGAAGGACGGTCGATCAGGTCATGGTCGATGAACCGTTCAACGTGGCGGGACTGTATGAAAGCCTGACCATTAATCGTTGGCATCAGCGTGTTGGAAAAACTTGGGGAGCGAGCCGGAAGAGGGTGAGCGTTAAATTGGCTTAGAAGGCAATTGAAGGAGAATCAAAATGTCCGGTGATAAGGAAAAAGGATATTTTACCGAGGCCGAAAGCGCCGAGGTCGTGATGGGCAGCATTGCCGCCACAACAGATGAACGCCTCCATCAGATTATGGACGCCGTCATCCACCACCTGCACGCCGCGGTGAAGGAGATTGAGCCGACCCAGGAGGAATGGTTCCAGGCGATCCAGTTTCTGACCAAGACCGGTCAAATGAGCGACGAGTGGCGGCAGGAATTCATCCTGCTGTCGGATATCCTGGGGGTATCGATGCTGGTGGACGCCATCAATAACCGCAAGCAGGGTGATGCAACCGAGACCACGGTGCTGGGGCCCTTTCATGTGGAAAACGCCCCTGAGTTGGAAAACGGCGCCGACACTAGCCTGGACCGGAAAGGGGAACCTTTAGTCGTTCATGGCAAGGTGCGAAGCGTCGAAGGCGCGCCCATTGAGGGCGCAAGCCTTGATGTCTGGCAGTGCAATGACGATGGGTTTTACGATGTTCAGCAAAGGGGCATCCAACCGGAATTTAATCTGCGCGGCATGTTTCATAGTCAAAAGGACGGTAGTTACTGGTTTCGAGCCGCGAAGCCTCGACCCTATCCCATTCCCGATGATGGTCCGGTCGGCCAGCTGTTGGAAAAACTCGGACGGCATCCCAACCGTCCGGCCCATTTGCACTACATTATCGGCGCTGATGGGTATGAGGAGATCACTACCCATATCTTCGTTCCTGACGATGAATATATCGATTCCGATGCCGTTTTCGGGGTGAAAGAAAGCCTGTTGGCCGATTTCGTTAAGGTCGACGATCCCGACCGGGCGGAAAAATTCAACGTCGCCAATCCCTTTTGGGAAGTCGAGTTCGATTTCGTCTTAGTGCCGACGGCGGGGTAATTCGCTACCCTTGTCTTAGGGCCCGCTCCCACACCGGAATGTCCTGGCCGCCGGGGAGAACAGGAATCTGGCCGAACATGTCGCCGATGAAGCCCCGATGGAAGGCGCCGTGCATCGCCAAGTGGGTGATGATCAAATAGCGCGGCAGACTGCCCTTATTTCCACCGATCAGTTCATAGTCGACGACCTCTTCCAGTTCGTCTTCACTCAGATTTGAGACATAGCTTCTGGTTTCCACATCCATCTCTTTTTTCGCCGCCATGAGATCGTCCAAGTTCTCATGGAGAATCGTCTGCAGCTTATCGAATGAATGCTTTCCCCCCTTCATGTGGCTGAGCCACACCTTTTCGATCACCAACATATGGTTCACCGAAATCAGGATATTGTTCATCAGGGATGGGCGCTGCTTGGTCACCTCGCCTGGCGGCAGGTCACGGATTTGCTTAAAATATTCCTCGTTGGCCCAGACAGTGTAGTCCAAAAGAGAAAGCAGATAGTCCTTGTCGTGCATTTTCCAATTTACTTTCGCATTCTCTGATTAATGGCGGTTTCGTGTTTACACCTTGCCAAGCGCCTTGAGAATCCGTTCCGGGGTAAACGGCATGTCCGAGACATGTTTGCCGAAGGGTTGAATGGCGTCATTGATGGCATTCATGATCGCCGCCGGCGCCCCGGTCGTGCCCGCTTCGCCGACCCCCTTGGCGCCCAGTTCGGAATCCTTGGTCGGCGTTTCCACATGGCCGACCTCGATATCGGGCATTTCCATGGCCATGGGTGTAAGATAGTCGGCCATGGTGGCATTCAGATATTGGCCACGCTCGTCGTACAGACATTCCTCATAGAGCGCGCCGCCGATGCCCTGGACCACACCGCCCCGGATTTGTTCGTCCACCAGCATCGGATTGATGATGGTGCCGCAATCGTCCACCACCCAACATTTGAGCAACTTGACGAAACCGGTATCGACATCGACTTCTACATAAAAAGCCTCGACGCCGTTGGTGAAGGCGAAAGGAAACGCCTTCGGCACGTAATGGCGGGTCACCACCAGTTCGGGCTGCACGTCTTTGGGCAGGGTGTCGCCGCGGAAATAGACGATACGGCCAAGTTCGCTGAGCGGCATACGTTCGGTACCACCATCCGCATCAACCACGGCACCGTCCTGAATATCCAATGCCGCCGCGTCGGCTTGCAGAATAATGGCGGCGATTTCCAAAAGGTTTTCCCGCAACGCCTTTCCCGCCCGCAGCGCCGCTTCGCCGCCAATACCGGCGGCCCGCGACGCCCAGGTGCCGCCGCCATAGGGAACCACGTCGGTGTCTCCGGATACGATGCGGATGTTCTCCATTGGGACGCCGACGGCGGTCGCCGCGACTTGAGCCATCACCGCGTCGGATCCCTGGCCCTGTTCGGTGACGCCGACGGTGCAGGTAATTCCGCCGGTGTGATCGAGCCGCATGGTGCAGCCTTCCTGCGAACTGATGAAGGCGCCACCGACCCCGTAAAAGGCGGGGCTGGGGTTGGTGACTTCAATCATGCTGGCGAAGCCGATACCGCGGTGGATGCCCTTGTCACGGTATTCCGCCTGTTCCCGGCGCAGCCCATCGTAATCCATCATCTCAAGCAGCTTGTCGAGGCACTGGTGATGGGACAACTGCTCGTAAACCAATCCGGTGGCGTAGGTATAGGGATAGGCGTCATCGGGAATGAGATTGCGCCGGCGTAGCTCGACCGGGTCCATATCCATGGCGCGGGCCGCCGCGTCCACCAGCCCTTCGCCGACGGCACAAGCAATGGGGTGGCCGACCGCACGGTATTGGCACATGCCGTTCTTATTGGTGAATACCACCCGGGCATTGGCGCGGTAGTTCTCAATGGTATAGGGGCCACCGGTCAGGTTGATCACCTGATTGGCCTCGATCCCGCTGGTTCGCGGATAGACCGAATAGGGGCCAATACCGGTCAGATCGTCCATGTCGATGGCCAAGAACTTGCCTTCCTTACTGACCGCCATACGCGCCTTGACGCGATGGTCACGGGCGTGAATGTCCGTGACGAACGATTCCAACCGATCGGCGTTGAACTTGACCGGACGTTTCAACATGATGCTGAGCGCCCCGGTCGCCATTTCATCGGGATAGGTGTGGACCTTAATGCCGAATGAGCCACCGACGTCCTTGCATACTACCCGAACCTTATCCTCGTTCAGGCCAAAGTGCTTGGCGTACAAATTCTTCATCATGTGCGGCGCTTGCGCGGACAGGTAAACGGTCAAATGTTCTTCCGATGGATTGTAGTCGGCGATGATTGCGCGCGTTTCCAGACAGACGCCCGTATGGCGGCCGAAATTAAAGGTTTCCTCGACTACGCAATGGGCATCGGCGAAGGCCTTGTCGACTTCTCCGATATCGACCTCGCGTTGAAAGCAAAGATTATCGCCAAGGTCGGAATGAATGACCGGCGTCGCGTCATCAAGTGCCGTTTCCATGTCGGCGACGACGGGAAGTTCCTGGTAGTCGATTTCCACCAATTCGACGGCGTCTTCCGCTTGGGATCGGGTTTCCGCGATGACGGCGACGACGGCTTCTCCTTGCCAGCAGGCCTTGTCCAGGGCGATGGCATGCTGGGGCGCTGATTTAAGGCCTTGGAGGTGGGTGAGCACACCGACCCAGGGGGTACAGTATTCAGCCAGTTCCCTGCCGGTGACAACGCTAATGATCCCCGATGCGGCTTTGGCGGCTTCGGAATTAATGGCGCCGAACTTGGCGTGCGCAAAAGGGCTGCGGCAAAAGGCGACATGCACCATGCGCGGCAAGGTCATATCGTCGACGAAGGTGCCGCGGCCTTCCAAAAGCCGTTTGGCGCCCGCGCGGCTTACGCTTTTGCCGATGAAGGAGTTGGGCCGATCGAGCACCGTGAGGGGTGATTTCTCGGTCATGATGATTGCCCGCTTCGTTTGCGGCCGACGGCTTCAATAGCATCGACAATGGCCTGATAGCCCGTACACCGGCAATAATTTCCGGAAATATGCTCTCGAATTTGATCGCGTCCGGCGCCGGGGTTGGCGTTCAGTAAATCAGCGGCAGCCAGCAACATGCCCGGGGTACAAAACCCGCACTGCAGGGCATTGCGTTCGTGAAACGCCTCCTGCAAATCGGCGATTTCACCGCTGTCGGACACGCCTTCAATGGTTTCGACCACTGCGCCCTCGGCCTGCACCGCCAACATCAGGCAGCCGCGAACGATTTCCCCATTCACCCGGAGTGTACAGGCGCCGCAAACGCCGTGTTCGCAGCCGACATGAGACCCGGTCAGTTGCAGGTCCTCGCGCAGGAAATCAACCAAATTGCGGCGCGGTTCAATGGCGCGGGAGACCTTCTCGCCGTTAACGGTCAAGTTGACCGTGAGGGTATCGCTCATTGCCTTCCCTCTCCGGCGAGTTCCGCCAACACCCGCCCGACCAAAACGCGCGCCAAGTGGGTTTTGGTCGCCGCGGAAGTGTGAAGGTCACTGTCGATATCTTGCAGATCCACTTCAAGGGCAGCCTCGGCCACCGTTACCGTGTCTGGCGAATAGTCCTTGCCCTCAAGCGTGGCGATGGTTTCGGTTGCCAGGATCGGGCGGTCGGCCACGGAAAAGAAGACCAGGCGGAGGTCCTTGAATGTCTTGCCCTCAATGGTTCCTTTGGCGGCGAGGCCAACCAGGGCGTAGTCCCCCTGTCGTCGTGCCAACTCGTCAAAGGCAACGCGTTCAGCTGCACCGATAATCGGTATATCAACCGAAACCAAAATTTCGTCGGGTTCCAGGGCGGTGTGGAATGTCCCCAAAAAGAAATCAACGGCCTTGATGGAACGCTCGCCGCGGCTGCTGCTGACTGCATTGATGACCGCATCGGAAGCGATGGCGCAAGCCGGCAGTTCGGCGGCCGGGTCGGCATGGCTGAGGCTACCGCCGAAGGTGCCCCGGTTGCGGATTGCCGGATGGGCAATGTGTGTGGACGCCATTGTCAACAACGGTGCATGTTCCGCTACCAGCGCGTTCACGCCAAGTTCCTGGTGGCGGGTCAGGGCACCGATCCGCAAGGTGCCATCGGTTTCAGATACACCATTGAGCTCGGCAATATGGTTGATGTCCACCAACACTCGCGGCGCGGCCAAACGCATGTTCATCATTGGCATCAGGCTTTGGCCGCCGGCAACAATTCGGGCGTCGTCGCCATGGCGTTCAAAGGCGGCGAAGACATCGCTCAGCGCCGTCGCCCGCACGAAATCGAAGGGCGCCGCTTTCATGCCGAGGAATCAGAACAAGATGCGATTACCGGCTTCATTGTCTTTCCTTTCTTCAAGCTGCCCAAGAAGGTGAGGAATAACGGCGCTTTTAAGGCTGATACTATTTTTAGCCAGCGGCGCGGGGTTGTCAAAATGATAACGCGTTTGTGAATCTCGTTATTTTAATTTTGGGAATAAGGATATGCGGAATTTTGATTTCGTTATTATGATTTTCGGTATTATGATAGGGTTCTATTCTGCGGGCTTAAGAACGTCCAATCAATAATTGGTTTCCGGCATCGTGGGAGCGATGTCGGATTTATAAATCAGGGAGGATTGAATAATGACCCGAGGAAATAAAGTTGGCATCCGCAAATGGGTGCTGAGCGGTCTTCTGATGATGTCGATCGCCATTTTGGCGCCGCTGTCGTCCACCGCGCGTGCCGCCGAACCCATTAAGATCGGCTTCAGCATGGCATTGACCGGTGGTCTTGCCGGTGCCGGCAAGGCGGCGCTCATCGCCATGGAAATCTGGCGGGAAGACATCAACAAGGCCGGCGGCCTGTTGGGGCGCCAGGTTGAATTCGTCTACTACGATGATGCAACGTCGCCGGCAAAAGTGCCCGGCATCTATACCAAGCTGCTTAATGTCGACAAGGTAGACTTGGTCGTATCCAGTTACGGCACCAACGAAATTGCACCGGCAATGCCGATTATCATGCGCAAGAAGCTGGTGTTCCTGTCGCTGTTCGGCCTCGCGGTCAACGACAAGTTTAACTACGACCGTTATTTCCAAATCATGCCGGCCGGACCGGTGCCGAAGGAAGACTGGTCACGGGGTTTCTTCACCCTCGCCGCCGAGCAGTCACCGAAACCGAAGACCATTGCACTGCTTTCGGCGGATGCAGAATTCGCCCGTAACGGGGTCGCCGGCGCCCGCAAGAACGCCAAAAAAATGGGCCTCAACATCGTCTACGACAAAACCTATCCGCCGGGAACGGCCGATTTCTCGCCGATCGTGCGGGCCATCAAGGCGACCAATCCGGATATGGTTTTCATCGGGTCCTACCCGCCGGGTTCCGTCGGGCTGGTGAAATCGGCCAACGAATTGGGTCTGAAGCCGAAAATGTTTGGCGGCAGCATGGTCGGTCTGCAGTTCGCCTCCATCCAGAAAAACCTTGGCCCCCTGCTAAATGGCATCATCAACTATGATTTTTGGGTGCCTGAACCGACCCTCAAATTCGCCGGTGTCGAAGAATTCCTGAAGAAATACCAGGAAAAAGCCAAGGGCAAGGGCGTCGATCCCCTCGGCCACTACCTTCCGCCATTCGCATACGCCTACCTGCAGATATTGGGTCAGGCGGTGACAGCCGTTGGCAGCCTGGACCAGGGCAAGATCGCCGAACACTTGCACGCGACGACCTACAAAACCGTTGTCGGTCCGGTGAAATTCGGCGCCAATGGCGAATGGGCGAAAACACGGACACTGATGGTTCAGTTCCGGGACGTAAAACCCAACGACATGAGCCAGTTCGAAGGTCCGGGGAAACGTATTGTGCTCTATCCCAAAGAGTGGAAATCGGGCGAAATCGTTTACCCATACAAATAATAATGACGCGGAACAAATTCGCGAATGAGCACTGAGGACACGCTTTCCGGCGACGAGTGGAAACGCCGGCGACAACCATGGTTCTAGAACTCTTTCTGAACGCGGTTGTCGCCGGTATTCTGCTTGGCGGATTCTATGCAGCGGTCGCTCTAGGGCTGTCGATTACCTTCGGCCAACTGGACATCGTCAACATTGCCCATCCGGCATTTGTCATTGTCGGGTCCTACACGACATATATCATCAACGAAAGTTTAGGGCTCGACCCGATCCTCGCAGGGGTGTTGGCCACGCCCATCTTCTTTGGCGCGGGCGTGCTGCTCTATCGGTTCTACTACGTCAGCTTCGAGAGAACGGGCCAGGAAAGCTTAAGCGGATTGGCTTTTTTCTTTGGCATCATGTTCATCGTAGAAGTCGTACTGATCATGGTGTATGGCGTCGACTACCGGCTGGTCGAAGCTGACTACATCGGCAAGACGATCAGTTTTGGGTTCATCATCATTCCCATCCGAATGCTTGCGCCCTTCTTGATGGCATCGGTGATGACCCTGGGCGTCTATCTTTATCTATCGCGGACCTTCAACGGCCGGGCCATCCTGGCAGTTTCACAGGACCGGCTTGCCCTGCAACTGATGGGCGCCGATCCGGTCAAAATCAAACAGCTGGCACTCGGAATCGCGGTGGCGACGGCGGCCGTCGCCGGTTCTTTGCTGATCATCATCGGTCCGGTGGAACCATCCGTGGGGCGTCTCTACATCGGCCGGGTTTTCGCTATCGTCATTCTCGGCGGCATGGGCAGCATCGGCGGAACCATGACAGCGGCGTTAATGATTGGCGTCGTAGAATCTCTCGTCGCCACATTCTACGGCCCGTCGTGGGCGCCCGCCGTAGGCTTCATCATCCTCCTGGTGACGTTGGCTATCAGACCGCAGGGTTTGTTCGGCAGGGCGTAGATGAAGAAAAAAATTAATCCATTTTGGCCTTCCATGGCCGCCGTATTCATTGCCGGAATGATCTTTACCGAGGTCGCCGACAACGAGTTCTATTTCTTCGCCAGCTATGTCGTCCTGCAAGCGGTGATCATGGCAACGGCGTGGAACATTCTCGGTGGGTATACCGGCTACGTGAATTTCGGCAGTGCGGGTTTTTTCGGTGTCGGCGCCTATACAGCCATCGCCCTGCACAAGGCGTTTGGCCTGCCGCTTCCCCTGCTCATCCTTGCCGCCGGCGCCATGTCCGGCTTGATCGGCCTGGGCGCCGGCTACCTGACGCTTCGGATCAAGGGCGTATACTTCGCCATCGCCACCTTGGCCCTGGCCATTGTGTTTGAGACGATTGCCATCAATTGGGAGTTTGTCGGCGGTGCCAGCGGCGCCTATATCCTGACGCCCGAGGAATTCCTGTTTTTCGATAGTTACATTGAAATGTTGTTCATGTTGATCCTCAGCCTCGCCATTGGCTCGGTCGTCGTGGCGCGGTACCTGAGCACGTCCCGTATCGGTAGGGGATTGGCGGCCATTCGCGACGATGAAATCGCCGCCGAATGCAACGGCGTGCCGACGCTAAAGCTGAAACTTATTTCGACTTCCGTGATGGGGGCGATGATGGGGGTCGCCGGGGCGCCCTATCCATTTTTCGTCACCTACGTCGACCCCGCATCGGCCTTCAACTTGCTGATCGCTGTCAATGCCATTGCCATGCCCATGATCGGCGGCACGGCGACCTGGCTTGGCCCCGTTATCGGGGCATTGGTGGTCGGGGGCATGCAGGAAATCATCACCGTGACCATTTCGTCTGAAATGAATTTACTGGTTGTCGGCGTCATGCTCGTCGGATTTATCACCCTGGCGCCGAAGGGCATTGTCGGCTT